>JAJBVJ010000038.1 GCA_020859875.1 Rikenellaceae bacterium | reverse complement strand
GGGTGTGCTGGGGCTCATGTTCGCCTTCGTATATTACGTCATGCCCAATACCAAAGTAAAATTCAAGGGGGCCATGATCGCGGGCATTATCGCCGGAACGCTCTTCCAGTTATTCCAGTTGGGGTATGTCTTCGTCCAGCAATATATCACCAGCTACAATGTGATCTACGGGAGTTTCGCCGCCCTGCCGCTCTTTCTAATCTGGCTGCAGGCGAGCTGGACGATCCTGCTTTTCGGGGCGGAACTTTCGTTCGCCTACCAGAACATTTCGCAGTACGAGCAGGAGCGGGAATCGCTCCACATGAGCTACGAGAGCCGCCGCAAGGTGATGCTGGCCGCGATGGTCGCCATCGTGGGCCATTACGTGCGCAACGAGGGGCCTGTGAGCTCCGAGCAGGTGGCCGCCGAGCTGGGAATGCCCACACGCATCGTGCGGGACGTAATATTCGACATGGAAAAGGCGCAGCTTGTGGCCGGCGTGGTCGACCAGCAGGACGAGAAGACGGATTATTACGTACCTTCACGCGATGCGCACGAGATTACGGTGATGGATGTGGTAGGCGGTGTGGAGGGTTACAGCTCCATGCAGTCGGGAATGAGCTACCTGGGCAGCGACAGTATGCGCAAGGTAAACGACATTCTGGACAGATTGAAAACACTGTCGGGAGAATCCCGTTATAATGTAAAAATAACTGACCTGATATCTGCTTAAATTATGACCGACACAGTCATCGTCGGGAGCGGCAACCTCGCCTGGGCCCTCACGGAAGCCCTGACCAAAGCCGGAACCCCTCCCCTGCAGGTTTTCTCGCGCAATACGGCCGAGGAAATAGAGGTTGCGAAACTGGCCGGGTGCCGTTTCGTGAGCGATCCCGCGGCGCTGGCCCCGGCGGGGCTCTATATTCTTGCGGTATCCGACCGCGCGATCCCCAACCTTACGGCCACCCTTCCTTTCGGGGATGCGGTGGTGGCTCATACGGCCGGCAGTTGGCCCCTCGACGCGATTTCGGATAAGGTGAAGCATAAGGCGGTATTCTACCCCCTGCAAACCTTTACAAAAGGACGGAGCGTCGATTTTTCGGCGGTCCCCCTGTTTATAGAGGGTTCCGATGAGACGGCCCTTTCGGCGATGCGGGATTTGGCCTTGGCGCTGGGGGGCGAGCCGCGGGAACTCGACTCCGCAAAAAGGGCCCTGCTCCACACTGCGGCGGTGTTCGCGTCCAACTTCACGAACTATATGTACACCGTAGGCGAGGAGCTTGCGGCGGAGGCGGGGGCCGACTTTTCGGTGCTCAAACCGCTGATCGCCGAAACGGCGGCCAAAGCGGTGGATGCCCGCTCGGCGCGCGATACGCAGACCGGGCCCGCCATTCGCAACGACTTCCAGACCAAGAGTACCCACTGCGAGCTGCTGCGGGAGAAACCCGACCTGAAAAATATATACATCAACCTGAGTAAAAGCATATGGGAAACTTCAAGGAAGATATAGCGAAGGTGCGCGCGTTCGTCTTCGACGTGGACGGGGTCTTTACCGACGGAGGCATAATCCCGACCCCCGACGGCGATTTTATCCGTAAATACAACACCAAGGACGGCTATGCAGTGGCCTACGCCCTGAAAGCGGGCTACGACATATGTATAATCACGGGCGGCCGGGGCCGCAGTCTCGAACTGAGATTCAAGCTATTAGGAGTAACCGAATACCACGATAACTGCCCCGACAAACTTTCGGTAATGAAGGATTTTATGGAGCGTAGGGGCCTGGCACCCGACCAGGTGCTCTTTATGGGCGACGACATTCCCGACCTGGAAGCCATGCAGTGCTGCTCCCTCCCGGTATGCCCGGCAGACGCATGCACCGAGGTGCTGGAAATTTCACGCTATGTCTCACAATTCGACGGCGGAAGGGGATGTATCCGCGACGTTATAGAGCAGGTGCTCCGCTCGCAGGGCAAATGGGCCCGCGATTCCTACGGGGTGACCACCGTGCCTTCGGCGTGAAGGAAAAATAGGACGGATTGACAAAGGCACATACTTCAGATATGTGCCTTATTTGTGCAAATTTGTGCCTTTCGGATCGTAGCCGGTTAAAAATAATACGATCTATTTGGATAAGCGGATTAATTTTTTAACATTGAGGTGCCCGATACCGACATTTCAACTTAAAAACTTAACCCGATGAAAAAGATTTTATCGATTTTTTTTCTGGCGGCGCTCTTTGCACTATTATCCTGCTCTAAAGAGAGCATCGAACCGATCGAAGAACCCGCCCTCGAAATCCCCGACACACGGGTAAGCATCGATGATGCCATCCGTGCGGTCGATAACTTCCTTGAATTCCTCGATTCGGAGAGAACCCGCTCGGGCCGTCCGAAAAGGACGGTCTCTGGACATTATCTGCTGGGAGAAAACAGCGCCACCCGTTCGGGAGACGCATCGCAGCAATCCGACGGGATTTTCTATCTTATCAATTTTGCCGACGACGAGGGCTTTGCAATCGTAGGGGCCGATACCCGCCTTCCTACGGATATATTCGCCATTGCCGACAGCGGAAATATAGACCCCGAAGAGGGTGTGGACAATCCCGGCCTCTCGCTGTTCCTTGCGGCTCTGGGCGATCTTGGCGGCCCGGATACCGGTATCGGCGGCGGTGGAGGCGGAGGCATCGGATTTATTCCCGATTTACCCGAACTCGACGACCAGGGCCGCCCCATTCCGGTGATCGAGTACGAATTTACCGACTGGAAGAACAAGGTATATCCCTGTCTCCGCTCGGGTACGAAGTGGCATCAGGGAGCGCCTTACAATAGCTATTGTCCAATCAAAGACGGGAAAAATTGCCTTGTGGGATGTGTTGCGGTAGCGGTGGCTCAACTGATGGCATGCTGGGAATATCCTTACAATTATGAGGGTATTATTTTGAATTGGGGATTAATTAAAATTGATGAGGACATAGAGAAGACCCCGACCGGAAATACTATACCGGTACTTATGCGTGTTCTGGGGAACAGTAATCTTCTTGATATGGATTACGGATTAAAGGGTTCGAGTGCCGATTCCAAAAAGGTGCCGAAAGTCATGAAAGCGCTGGGTTACAGCTCACCGGGCGGAAGGAAACACTACGATCCCGAGAGAGTTAACAATGAGCTAATAGACGGCTATCCGTTGATTGCCAGCGGCAAATCTCACAAGAAAAGCGTTTTTGGAATAAATACTTATTCAGGAGGTCACGCATGGGTTATAGAGGAACTACTTGTAAGATCGAGGACTAAGTATACCTACGTCAACGGATCGCTTTTCAAACGGGAGATTATACAATCGGAACTTGTATATTGCAATTGGGGCTGGGGTGATTACCGTGATGGTTACTATTATCACAAGGTTTTTAACGCAAATAAGATAACGGGAGGACCGGCAGATGTTACCCGCTCCGGTGAAGATAATAACTATGCTTATAAATTGAGAACATATACCGGGATAAGAAGATAACTTATTATGAAGAAATTAATATTTATATCGTTTTCTATAGCCGTAATTGCGACACTTTCAAGCTGTGAAGATCGATACACCGGAACGGTCTTTTCTTTAGGATTTATTGGAGAATACTACGAACCCGAGGAAATGGTATTGGAGTCGAGTTACAGAAGAGTTCAAGTACGTGTGCACGGCGCCGTTAGTACCTATAACGGCAAGAAAAATCCAAATGAAAGATACCTCGAACTGGCCGAAATAAACGGCGATACGAAATACAAGAACCAGCTTCTTCCCGGGTCGAATCCGGCACTGTCCGAAAACCCGACAGGAGTGACGGTTATCTGCGACAGGGATATTGACGCTACCCATCCGGCAGGAGCACCGCTGGACGATATGATAATTATGCTCGGTTGGACATACTCCGAATATATCAAAAGCGGCTACAAGACCTATACGAAGGAAATTCCGGAGACCTATGGGTATGACCTTAATCTGACTGGTCACCCTGGGCACAGCCCGTTTTTCAAATACCTGAAGGATATAAAAAAGGAAGACCTTTCGATACTGGAACCTTTATTTTACCTCTACCCCAAGGACTGGCCCTCGGGAGAATACAACCTGACGGTTACGATGCACTTCGACGGGTTAGAGTTGTCGGGTGATGTAGTTTATAAGGTACGGTAAAGGGGGCATGTATAAGTGTTATATTCCTAAGAAACATTTTTACAAAGAACTCCGGAAATCCGGAGTTCTTTTTCCTTGGTGCATCGGAACCTACCGGCCCTTTAGCCGGTAGGTTGTTTCAAAACTCCCCGGCCTGCGTTATTATTGTTAGAATAGAAGATACGGTTCGGACAAACTTCCCGATTGCCCTCGGCTTTCACTATATTTCGAGAATATAGGAGGCGCCTCGGCAAAACTTTCCGCAAACCAGTTTGCTTTCGTTTGCCACTCACCTTTCACTATATTTGTACCAACCTAAATCCGGAAATCCGATGAAAAGAATCATGTTATTGCTGGCGTTCGCTGTCCTTATGACGGTTCAGGTCGCAGGGCAGGAATATGTTCGCCCAACCCTCGCCCAACTCGAAGACAAAATCGAAGAGTACAACCAGAAGATGATAGCCGCGGTTGAGCAGGAGAGATATGCCGATGCGGTGGAAGCCCTCACCGAACTGAACACCCTGCTGGATTACCACCTGGAGAGCGATCCCGACCACTGGCAGTCTTACCGATGGCACTTCGACTACGTCCGGGGTTACAATTACTACAATATCGCCTGCTACGAGTCTCTGGGCGGGAATATCCCGCAGGCGCTGGATGCCTTCGAAAAAGCCTACGAGTATGGCTATTACGGCTACCGGTGGGCTTTGGAAGACAGCGACCTGGAGGCAGTCAGGGAGGAACCCCGCTTTAGGGAGACCATAGAGAAGATGCGGGGAAAGGGCGACTACCTGGCTCTGCTCCAAAGAAGCGGCCCCTACCTTACCGAAGATACGACCGGGTATCCCGCTTTCCAGTACGAGCCGGCCACCGCCGGGCGGTTGCACAACGTGCGCAGATACCTGGGGCTCGATACGGTGGCTGTGGGCGGAAGCGAAACCGAGCGAATCATCGCCCTTATGAGCCATATCCACAATATAATTCCCCACGACGGCAGCCACAGGGCCTACTGTGAAAATACGGCCATCGACCTCTACAATTACTCGAAGGCCAACGGGGGGCGCGGTATAAATTGCCGCCAGTTGGCCATAGTGCTTAACGAATGTTACCTCTCGATGGGGTTCCCGTCGAGATACGTCACCTGTTTTCCCGAGAACATTCACGACAACGACTGCCACGTTATTTGCAGTGTCTGGTCGAACGAGCTGGGCAAATGGTTGTGGATGGATCCCTCCTTCAATGCCTACGTCACCGACGAGAACGGAGAGCTGTTAGGGATTGCCGAGGTGAGGGAGAGGATGCGCGACGGGCGGCCCTATTCCCTGAATGAAGACGCCAACCACAACAATAACACCCCGCAGACCAAAGAACAATATCTGGACGAATATATGGCCAAGAATCTCTACTGGCTTCAGGTTCCGGTACGAAGCGCCTTGGGGGTCGAATCGCCCTATTTCAGGCGCGACACCAAATATATAGGGCTCGTTCCCGAGGGCTACATCAACCCTGAATATGTGGGTGAAAACTTCCTGAACACCAGCGACGCCGAATATTTCTGACAGAGGCCGCCAACCGACGGGAAAGAATAACGGTGGAGCCCGTCGCAGGCCGCGAGGAGGTCCGGCTCGCCGGGGCGGCCGGCCCGCCCGGGGGCAGCCCGGAACAGTCGGGAAAGGAGGGGTTCAGACCCGGTGGCCGCCGGGAAAGGGGTGATACTTGGGCAAACCGCCGGTTTTTTCATATATTGCGGTCGAACGATGCTTAATCCTATGGAAAAAAGAACGATAAAAACATGGCACCTGCTGGTTACCTTCCTCTTTCCGGCCCTGTATTTCCTTAATGCAATGACCCCGTGGGCTGTACGGCTATGGGGCGGTGGCGACCGCGGGAGTTATATTTCCTATTGGATAGGGGTCTGCGTACTTCACTGGATCAGCGCAGGTCTCGTATTGCGGTTCCTCAAAAAAGACGGGCTCTCGCTGCGGGACATCGGCTACAACCTGCGCAAAAAGGGAAACCTGATATTGGCAGGGTCGCTCCTGGCTTTCGCACTGGCCGTTTTTTTTCTAACCGAGTCGATCGCGCCGGCCGAGGTTAAAGTCGAGGCCGGCCTCATGTCTATGTTCTATCCGCTGACCACTGGTGAGAGGCTGTTCTGGATACTCTGCTGTTTCACGGCGGGCTTTTGCGAGGAACTGGTCTACCGCGGATACAACATCTCTATGCTCCGTTACAAAGGGGTGAACAAATGGGTGGCGATGCTGATTGCCGTATTCCCGTTCATCCTGATCCACAGCTTCGCACCCATATATTCGGGCTACCTTTTCGGAGTATATTTCTCCGCCGGGATTATTTTCGGACTTATATTTCTCCTTACAAAACGCCTGTGGATACCGATGGCGATACACTGTGCATATAATCTCACCGCAATGATGGCCGTGCTGGGCCAGTGATCCGGGCTAAAATTCCGAGGTGAAGTGGAACCGGATGTCGGGGAACTTTTCCTCGGCCAGGGTCAGGGCATAGCTCGTGTCGGCAAGGAAAACGTCCCGGCCGTGTTTGTCCACGGCCATATTGGCATGTTTGCGTTTCATAAAATCGGCCAACTGCTCCGGGTTGTCGCTTTCTATCCAGCATGCCTTGTAAATCTGGATGGGCTCGTAACGGCATTTGGCGTTGTATTCGTGCTCGAGGCGGTATTGTATAACCTCGAACTGCAGGGCCCCTACCGTGCCGATGATCCGGCGCCCGTTCAGGCGGCTGGTAAAGAGTTGGGCCACCCCCTCGTCCATTAGCTGGTCGACCCCTTTGGACAGCTGTTTGAACTTCTGTGGGTCGGCATTCTCGATATATCGGAACAGCTCGGGTGAAAACGAGGGTATGCCGGTGAATTTCAGCTTCTCCCCCTCGGTAAAAGTATCGCCGATCCTGAAGTTCCCCGTGTCGTGCAGGCCCACGATATCGCCGGGATAGGCCGCATCGACGATCGATTTCTTCTCGGCCATAAAGGCGGTGGGTGAGGAGAATTTAATATTCTTGCCGCTGGCCACATGCAGGTATGGTTTGTTGCGCTCGAAAGTACCCGAGCAGATCTTCAGAAATGCGATTCGGTCGCGGTGGTTGGGATCCATATTGGCGTGTATCTTGAAGATGAACCCGGTCATCTTCTCTTCGTAGGGATCGACCGTCCGCTGTACCGTCGTGGAGGGGCGCGGTGAGGGAGCGATGCGTATAAAGCAGTCCAGCAGCTCCCTCACCCCGAAATTGTTTACGGCACTACCGAAGAAGACCGGCGCCAGTTCGCCCCGCAGGTAGGCCTCCCGGTCGAAGGTGTCGTACACCCCTTCCACAAGCTCCAGGTCTTCCTTCAGCCGGGCGGTAAAGGGAGATATGTAGCCGTCCAGCCGGGGATCGTCGAGGGTGACGTCCACCGTTTCGGCATCGGCGGTCTGGCGGTTGTCGGTCAAAAACAGCGACAGGTTGCCCTCGAAAAGATTATACACCCCCTTGAAAGTGGGGCCGCTGCTCACCGGAAAGGCCAGCGGGCGCACCCTCACCTTCAGCTCGCTTTCCACCTCGTCCATCAGATCGAACGGATCTTTCGAGGGGCGGTCCATTTTGTTGATAAAGACCATCACCGGGGTCTTGCGCATCCGGCAAACCTCCATCAATTTACGGGTCTGGGTCTCGACACCCTTTGCACCGTCGATCACGATAATCACGCTGTCCACAGCGGTGAGGGTGCGGTAGGTATCCTCGGCGAAATCCTCGTGGCCCGGGGTGTCGAGAATATTGATCTTCACCCCCTTATAGTCGAACCCCATCACGGACGTGGCTACCGAAATTCCTCGCTGCCTTTCGATCTCCATAAAGTCGGAGGTAGCCCCCCTCTTTATCTTGTTGCTTTTGACCGCCCCCGCCACGTGGATCGCCCCGCCGAAAAGCAACAGCTTCTCGGTCAGGGTCGTCTTCCCCGCATCGGGATGGCTGATTATCGCAAATGTCCTCCGCCGGTCGATCTCCTCCCTAAGCGCCATATTTTTATGATTTTGTGTTTTGAATAAGACCTATTTCTCTGGTTCTTTCTTACAGGAAAGAACCAGAGAATTATTGGAAACTTCGTGCCCTCCATTTATTCAGTTCTTTTAGATAAGGTAGATGGAAGCCGGCGGCTTCCATCTACCTTATCTAAAGAACTGAGAATAAAGACATACGTAGTACCTCCAAAAATTACTGGCTTCTCTTTTATAAAAGAGAACAAAAATATATGTTTTTAATCGAAGATAAAAATCACATCTCTACGGCGTTTATAAGCGGATAGTCGAGCGAGTAGTGGAGGCCGATGCTCTGTTTGAGCTGCTGGGCCTGTTTTATGATAAGGTAGCCCACGGTTATCATGTTGCGCAGTTCGCACAGGTTCTGGTTCAGGGTCGATTTTAGGTAAAGCTCTTCGGTCTCCTGGAAGATTATTTCCAGCCGCCGCATGGCGCGGTCGAGGCGCAGGTCGGAGCGGACGATCCCCACGTAGTTACTCATTATCTGCTGCATTTCGCGGTAGTTCTGTGTAATTAACACCATCTCCTCGGGGCTCGTGGTGCCTTCGTCGTTCCAGTCGGGTATGCCGCTGCAAAGCGTGATCGAGGCTATGCGCGGGGATGAGTGGGCCGCAGCCAGGCCGGCATATACGGCCGCCTCGATAAGCGAGTTCGAGGCCAGTCGGTTGGCGCCGTGCAGACCCGTGGACGAGGTCTCGCCCAGGGCGTAAAGGCGGCCGATGGACGACTCGCCGTTGTAATCCACCTTTACTCCTCCGCAGCAGTAGTGTGCCGCCGGCACCACGGGAATCATCTCCTTGGTAATGTCGATGCCTATGCCCAGGCACTTTTCGTAGATGTGGGGGAAGTGGGCGATAATATCTTCCGGACGGCGGGCCGTCACATCGAGGTAGACGAAATCCTCGCCGCGGGTCTTGAGCTCGTGGTCGATGCTCCGGGCCACGATGTCGCGCGGGGCGAGCGATCCCATAGGGTGGTATTTGTGCATGAACTCGCGCCCGTCGCTAAGTTTGAGGATGGCCCCGAAACCGCGCAGGGCTTCGGAGATCAAAAACGAGGGACGCTCCCCCGGGTTGTAGAGCGAGGTGGGATGGAACTGGATGAATTCCATGTTCTCGGTCACCCCCTTGGCGCGGTGTACCATCGCTATGCCGTCGCCGGTGGCAACGGGCGGGTTGGTGGTGGTGTGGTATATGTTGCCCACGCCGCCGGTCGAGAGGACGGTGATCTTCGAGAGGATGCGCACGATGGACGAGGTCTTGAGGTTGAGGACGTAGGCCCCGTAGCAGGTGATGTCGCGGGACTGCTTGGTGACCAGCTCCCCGAGGTGGTGCTGGGTGATGAGGTCTACGGCGAAGTGGTGTTCGAGCACCTCTATATTCGGGTGGCGCTTCACCCGGCGTATCAGGGCCCGCTCGATCTCGGCGCCGGTGTAGTCCTTGTGGTGGAGGATGCGGTTCTCGGAGTGTCCCCCCTCACGGGCCAGGTCGTATTTGCCGCCCGCCGTCTTATCGAACTTAACACCCCACTGCACCAGCTCCCGTATGGCTTCCGGAGCCCGCGTGACAACGGTCTCGACCGCCACGGGGTCGCACAGACCCGCCCCGCAGACTATGGTGTCGTGGATATGCTTTTCGAATGTGTCGGGAGGATAGGTCACACAGCAGATGCCGCCCTGGGCATATTCGGTGTTGCCCTCGTGCATCTCGCCCTTGGTGACGATCAGCACCCGGCCTGTCTCCGCAACCTTGAGGGCGTAGCTCAGCCCTGCGATGCCGCTGCCTATCACCAGAAAATCGGTCTCTATTTTCATCTCTACCTGATGGTGTATTTGTTCAACTCCTGTGCCGTCCCCGCGAAAACGTTGCGGTCGACGTTCCCCCTTATCCCGTGGAGGCGGTGGCTGTCGGTGTGCTGCCAGAATTTCCATCGGTGGCGGTGGGGATTGCCGCGGTAGTCGGCCAGCCATATCGTATATTTCCCGGCGGGAAAATCTTTTTGGAGATACCGCTCGTAAAAGTGGGTGGAACAGTATATTATGGGGTCGACACCGTAATGGTTTCGTATGACCTTACAGAATTCCGAAGCCTCTTTTACGCTCTTTTTCGGATCGGTCATAAAGCGGTGGGGTTCGATATCCAGCACGGGAAGCAGGTTGCCACGGGACAGCTCTGCCGTGCGGATGAAATTCTCGGCTTGCAGCCTGCCGGGGGTGCGGTGGCCGAAAAAGTGGTAAGCTCCCCGCAGGATGCCCAGCTCGTCGAGCTTTGCGGCATTCTTCTGGTAAGAAGGGTCGGCGATAAGGGTGCCCTCCGTGGCTTTGAGGAAGACAAAGTGGGGTGGATTGCGCTTTACAACGACGTCCCAGTCGATATTATGCTGGTGACGCGAAACGTCGATGCCCCATACCTGGTAATCTTCGTGGGTACGGCCCCGGTGGCCGCTGCCGCCGCAGGAGAGGAGCAGCGCGAGGGTGGTCAGTGCCAGTATGCGGTTTACGGTGGGGTTCATTGTCGAAAAAACGGGGAAATTTTATATTGCAATGGGAAGATAGCCGATCTATTCTTTAACTTAGATACTTCGCCGGCCGGTAGAGGGCCGAGCACCAGTCCTCTTCATATTTGACCCCATACCGCCCGAGACCCTCGGCGGCGGCCGCCCGGTCGACGTGTTCGAGGTCGGGAGAGAGGATGCCGCTCAAAATCAGCACACCGCCCGCGGCAAGGGCCCGGGCGTATGCACCCATATCCCGCACGAGTATGTTGCGGTTTATATTGGCGAGAATAACCTCGTAGATATTGCCTTCGACAGAGGAGGCATCTCCCAGAACGGGTCGAACCCGATCGGACACGCCGTTTTCGGCGATATTCTCGGTGCAGTTCTCGAAGGCCCACCGGTCTGTATCCACCGCATCCACCGCCGCGGCGCCCATACGGGCGGCCAGGATCGAGAGTATTCCCGTGCCGCTTCCCATATCGAGTACCGTCCGCCCCGCAAAGGTTACCTCTTCCATGTTAAGGATCATAAGGCGTGTGGTGGCGTGGTGGCCCGTGCCGAAGGACATTTTGGGCATTACCACGATGTCGATCCTCTCGGGGGAGGGAGCCGGATGAAAGGGGGCGCGGACGGTTACCCGGCCGGCGTCGACCGGAGAGAAAGAGGATTCCCATTCGGCGTTCCAGTTCCGGTGGGCAATGGTCTCGAAGGTGCATTTGGCACCCGTGGCCCGCAGGACGGCTGTCACCCCGTGGAGGTGCTCCTCCAGCGCCGGGGCGCTAATGTAGGCTTTCAGGGCCGTATCTGCGGCTTCGAACCCCTCGAAAGGGAAGTCGGAAAGCCGGGCCATTAGGATCTCCGCATCTTCGGTGTCCATGCAGGGAACGGTAATCTCGATGAAATCCATTAAATTTGACAATTGTTAATCGGCTCCAAAGTTACGCAAATTATGGCCAAATCCGATAACGGGTGGGACGCCCCGATAAGATCGTATATCTCTTACCTTCGGTTCGAGAAGAACCTCTCTGACAACACCGTCGAATCCTACGGACGGGATGTGGAACAACTGCGCCGGTTCGCCGACGGGAATTTCCCGGAGGTCTCCGGCCCCCCGGATATAACGCGCGGCCATATCGAAAATTATATGGCCTCGCTTTTCGACCGCGGGGCAGAACCGGCTTCCCAAGCGCGGATACTCAGCGGCATAAAAAGTTTTTTCTCCTTTCTCACACTTACGGATATGCTGGAGGCTTCGCCGGCAGAATTCGTCGATATGCCACGGCTCAGGCGCAAGCTCCCCGACGTTCTTTCCCTCGAAGAGGTAGACCGTATCCTGGCGGCTATAGACCTGTCCCATCCGCAGGGCCACCGGAACAAGGCCATCATAGAAACCCTTTACAGCTGCGGACTGAGGGTGTCGGAGGTTGTATCGCTCCGGCTGGGCGACCTCTACTTCGACGACGGGTTTATCAGGGTGACGGGCAAGGGCGACCGGCAGAGGCTGGTTCCCGTCAGCCCCGCCGCAAAGAGGTATATCGGCCTGTGGCTGGAGCAGCGCCGCGGGATGGCCCCTTCGGCCAAAAGCGAAGATATACTGTTTCTGAACCGCCGCGGGGGAAAATTGACGCGGGTTATGGTCTTTACCCTTGTCCGGCAGGCGGCCGGGAAGGCCGGGATCTCCAAGAATATACATCCCCACACCTTCCGCCACTCCTTCGCCACCCACCTTCTGCAGGGCGGGGCGAGCATCCGACAGGTGCAGGATCTGCTCGGCCACCAGTCGATAATCACCACCGAAATATATACCCACCTCGACAAGGAGAACCTGCACCAAAGCCTCCGGGACTTTCATCCGCTGGGAAAGATGGATTAAAGGAATTTGGGGGATCATGGATATAGGCTGCCGGCAGGCTGTAGCCCTGGGGCGTAGCGGTCGAAAGATCTGGCCGGGGGCCGGAGGCTCCGGCCTCGGAGCTTACCGCCGAATGGGCGAAGGGTTTGAGTGGAGAAATTTTTTCCTGGCCCGTAGGTGGCCCGGGGGACGGTCGAAGGCGATGCGTTGGAGCGGAGAATCTTTGTCGGGATCTTGGCCGTCGATATTGGGGCCCGTAGGAGGAGTTTATGGCTGTTTTTCTTTTCCACTTTTTGAGTGTCCAAAAAGTGGAGCAAAAAGACACCGCCGCGCCGTCGCAGGAGTTGCTTCCGGGAGCATTTGTTGGGCTTTGCCCTTCCTCGTCCTTGCAGGGCATAGCTTAAGCTACGCTTGGCTCTGCTCCTGCTTCGTTCCTCGGTTCCCTCGCTACATGGTAGTTGGCTTCGCCTTCCTCCTCCTCTCTCGGCCTCGCATGCAAGCCCGCGGGCTCTCGTTCCTTCGTCGGATCAGGAGATCTCCCTCACGCAACTTTTTCACTGCTCCGGCTAAAAACGGCGGGGTTTCTATCCGGCGAAGCCGAATAAGGGATTAGGCCGGGCGCCGGAGGCGTTAAACCGGAATCAGACTGTCAGCAGGGGTGGCCCTTCGTATCCCGTCCGTCTGCCCGGGTCGGTACCGCCCCGGCGGACACCCCGTTTTGCCAAGACGAAAAGTATCGGTAAATTTGCGTTTACCTTAAATAAATGAAATATGGAACTGAGCACCATAACCGCCATAAGTCCCGTCGACGGTCGATACCGAAAGGCCAGCGAGCCCCTCGAACAATATTTCTCGGAGTATGCCCTGATCCGCTACCGAATCCTTGTTGAGATCGAATACTTCATCGCCCTGTGCGAAATACCGCTCCCCCAGCTCGAAGGTATAGACCCCGACCTCTACGACGGCCTGCGCGACATATACCGCAAATTCTCTCCTGCCGAAGCCGCCCGAATAAAGGAGATAGAGCGCACGACCAACCACGATGTCAAGGCGGTGGAATATTTCATCAAGGAGAAGATGGACGCGCTGGGCCT
>JAJBVJ010000293.1 GCA_020859875.1 Rikenellaceae bacterium | reverse complement strand
TTCTTGAACAACGTTACTGGTGTCAGATCTTTGTGTTTAGAATCGCACGGAGCGAATTATTTTTAAATTGGGTCCGGGCATCGGGTATCGGCTGACCACTTCATAGCGCTGGTTCAGCAGGTTATTCACCTCGACGGTCGCCCGCAGCAGCCGCTCCTCGATCGGAAGGGAGTAACCCAGCGAAATGTCGTGGGTGAACCACTCCAAAACCTTATTTTCCGGGGTATTGGCCCGTGAGCTGTATCTTTTGCCGGTGTAGATGAAACTGTAATTGAGTTCCCACCGTCCGTATGTGGCGTTTGCCACGGCCGAATAGGAATTCCACGGGGCATAGGGTATCTGTCCGCCGTAAAAAGTATCCTCCGGGTCGGTGTAATCCCGGGCTTTCTGGTAGGTATATGTCAGCCGGGTGCCTACTACCAGATCGCCGACCGGTGCCCAGTCGGCCTGCAGGGCGACATCTACGCCGCGAATCTCCACATAACCGAGGTTAAGCATCGTCCAGCGGAACTGGTTTGAGGTGGGGATGGCCACGATCTTATCGGAAACTTCGTTGTAATAACCGTCCACCTGTAAGTCGACCGAGCGCAAAAAACTGTCGTACATTTTGGAATACGAAAGGCCGATATTATATTGGGTAGAGTTTTCCGGTTTGAGATTGGAATTACCTATAAAGGTGTAATACAGATCGTTAAAGGTAGGAAGGCGGAAGATTTTTTTATAGAAGGCCCGGATATATAACTCTTCCGACCGGATCGGTTGCAGCGAAGCGACCACGGTGGGGGTTAAGCGTTTTTTGTCGGGTGCCGGTTTACCGCTTTCGGTCACATCGTGAACCAGCGTACCAAGAAGACTCCCCTGGATATCCAGGCGCCTGAATTCGAACCGGGTGGAAACTGCCGCCAGTGCCGTATGGCGGCGCGGATAGGCAAAATCGGTGAGGTTGGCGTTGAGGGTATTGAACTGGTAGTCGGTGGACAGTCCCGCCTCCCAGAATTTCAATATCCGGAAATAATTGACGAAAGAGGCGTAGACTTCCTGCTGGCGGAAGCGGTTGTCCACAAGGACCAGTACGGAGGGATCCTTCGCCGGATCGGAAAGATACCGCAGGTAATCCCAGGCGTATTTGCCGCTTGCCATCCAGCGGTAACGGTTCGAAGGATCTTTCCGGATGCTTCCCTGGATAAAAAAATTTCTGTCCCATTGTCTGTCCTGGTGGGTGAAGGCCGAAATTCCGTCGCCTTCCTTTACGTATGCACCGGGATAGCCCCTTTCGGAGCCGTAGAAGTAGATTTTTGTTTTCCAGCTTCCGCTGCGGAATTTACCGAACAGGCCGTGTTCGAGCCTGAGTGCGGCGAGGTCGCCGTTGCGGCGGGTGTCGGTGGTGTCGTAACCCTCTTTTTTACGGTAGGTGAATTTATACTTCCCGGTGGTATAAAGATATTCGGCATTGACCGAACCGGAGATGTTATCGTCGATTTTATGATCCCATACGATCGAGGGGTTGGCAAGGCCGAATGAACCGGTTTTGAAAGTGGCTTTCAGTGCCGACCTCCTATCGCGGCCGAATTCGGGAATACGGGTGGTGAAATAGACCGAGCTGGCCGAAGCGAAATCTTTTGCCGACTGGGAAAGGTTGCTTTTCTGGCCGCTGTACAGCGAAACGGATTCCATGTTATCCAGTGAAAAGCGCCCGAGGTCGACCGTTCCGTTCTGGGCGTTGCCCAGTTGTATTCCGTCGAAAAAGACCCCGACGTGCTGCGATCCCATACTTCGGACGTTTAGCTTTTTCTATCCCGCGATCCGTGCGTAGTCCTTGATTTGATCTCCGTAAAAATATCTCAGGGCATCGGAGACGGAATGGGAATTGAGCCTTTCCAATTCTCGACCGGTAAGTACCTGTGCGGGCACCACATCCCTTATAAATTTGGCGCTCACGACAATGCTGTCCATATCTATCTGGCGAGCTACGGCCACACTGTCCGCATCCCCGGATGCCATACCCCGGGTCGGCTGGGAAACGAAAAGTAATACGATTGCCGCTAATATGGATAGACGCATGGCCATTTACATAAAAATAGGCAGTGCTACGAACCCTGGTCCGTAACACTGCCCTGGAAAAAGTTAAGGCAAATATGATATGGGTGCCTGAGCATCGACAGCCCTTATCATCGGTTTAAACGTATTATTGTCCGCCCTTCTGACGGAATTCGCATTATTTTTCAATGAATCCATCCGAGAAGCTTTGGGCGAAGTAAATACCAGCGGGGCTGGCGGTGTAATCGGTGTATCTGTAATCCTTCAGAACGCCGGGATGGTCCGGGTCTGAAATATCATAGACGGTAAGCCGTGAAGCCATATAATTCGGGTTGCCGGGAACAAAGAGTACATCTTCGAAAGGATGCTCGCCCGTGTAGCCGTAAACGACACTGTACCTTTGGGGTGTAGCGTATTCCAGATCGAGCTTGCGGGTCGAGTAATCGAATTTGCTTATGTAGTCTTGTCCGGTGTAGGTGGTCCAGCTGAATGTGCTCGGGCTAAAGTAGAGATAGGGATAATTGAAGCTGGCGCTCATGCCTATGTTGGGGTAGGCGGTGGAGGTACTGAAAGTAACAGTGCCGGGGAGGTCGTACTCGTCGATTTTTTCTCCGTTGTGTGAATAACAGTAGATTTTACAACCTGCAGGATACGGGCCGTCATACCCTCCCGGGATGGTGTAATCGCCGGTAACGGCAATATAAAGGTTACCGTCGGCCCCTTTCACTATATCTTTGACCCCACCTGTAAAGGTGACTGTCTTGGTTACCTTTTCGGTTGCGGAATCGATGATAACGAATCCCTTGGCAAGAGGCGCAATTATTTTGCCCCGGGAATAGAGCATCCTGGCCTTGAGTGCCCCTGTGGTGCCGAATTCTCCGTAGGTTCCGTCTATATCGTTTTGGGCCGGGATCCCGTTTTCGAGGTCGAATACCCGAATGGCTGAATTGTATTCCATCATATTGTCGGCATATTGTATAAAGGCTTTACCGTTTGCGACAACGATATGCTGCGGGCGGCCGTCGGTGCCGACGGTTCCCCCGAAATCGAGGCCGTTATAGGCCTTTATCAGGGCCATTGTCTTAGCATCGCATATAAGTAGCTGTCCGTCGCCTCCGAGATCGCTCCCGTTTTGGCACACCAGGTATGCCTTGCCGTCGGCAATGAACATATCCTGCAGGATGCTACCCGGAGAGCGTCCCTCGTTGGAGTTTCGATATACATCCCGGTATTCGTTAAGGTGGCCGTCATACCACACGATCGCTCCGTCCTGGCTGTAGGAGTTGCCCTCGTTGAGCAGGAAGGTTCCCGCCGGATCGGTATAATCCGGAATCGACACGCGGTGGGCGGCCATTAGGGTGTTGCCGTTATGATCGAGCGCAACCAGCGTCACCACCCCTTCTTCTTTGCCTCCCATGGGTGCGGCTGTCACCGTAATGTAGCCGTCGGCCTGGGAGATGGCAGCCGTCCAGCCTTCGGGAGCGGAAAGTATCTCGGCATATTCGATGTTCTTCATGGCCAGGTCGATCAGCCGGGTGGAATTGTAGTATATGAAGGTGACCGGCTGGGTAGTATCGAACCGCAGGTAGGCATTGCTTACCGGAAGTGTGAGAACGGTGCCGTTGGCGAGGACAAATACGATACAGTCCTCATCCGAAAGGTCTATATCCGCGATGAGGGAGGTTCCGTCCGTTCCGTCCTGTCCAAAAGCCTTCACGAATCCGCCGTTACCGTCCGCAATACGGTCGCCGTCGACCGTCCAGTAGCCCTCGTCGTCGACCCCGAGCGTAGGGGTATAGCCGTCCCGGCCGGTGACGCGAAGTACGGGGATGTCGCTGTCGGGAAGCCATTTTTCTACTCCGTCGGTGGTGATTGTCCAGTAGTAAATGCCGTCGGTATGCTCCCTGACACCGATTACGGGGGCGCTTATACCGTTCTGCCCGTCGGAGCCGTTTTCGATCACGAAGTGGGTGCCGTCATCCAATGTGATCCTTATCCCTTCGGCAATCTGTTCTACCTCTACGATAGATTTGCCCTCTTCGAGAATGCCCACCACATCACCGATGGCTTTTATCTCGGAGTTCATGGTTGCTATCTGTTCTTCGAGAGCTTTAATTCTGGAAACGAGATCGTCGACCCTATCCCAAAGGTCTGCGTCGTCATAACAGCCTGAGAGCATCGCGGCTGCGAAAAGCAGTGTGAAAAGTTTTTTCATTTTTATACGTTTTGGTGGTATTGGTTCATATTTACCGGGAATGTGATACCGCTGTGCCGACAGCGACCCGGCAAGCGGTGTGAACCGCAACCGCCAAAGCCATTCGAAACGGAATGGACTGAATAGACAGGTAAAACAAACTTTCTCATCTCCCGGAATAAAGGTTAAAAATCGGGACACTCCGGGCGAAGAAAAGCTAACGGGGAAACTGAGTCGGAAAATTTCAGAAAACCGCTGGCCTTATCCCGTTCTCCGCAGGAGTAAATCCATAAACTTGCAAGGCAGGTCTTCTGACTCGTTCACACCTGACGCCTTCCCGTTCCGGGCAGGAACAGTGGCAAATGAATGTCAGGCTTGGTGCGCCCCTTAGAGGGACCGGAACTTACAGCAGCGGGAACTGTTGCCGATTTGCACGGCATTCCCTTTTAATCCTGTCACCCGGGGGTGATACGGAACCATTGCAGGGCAAAAGTAAATATTTATTTCGGAATTTGAAAGCCGGGATATTTCGGTCATTCCGCCGGCTGGCTATTAAGGGCATCTATAAATATTTGGAAATTAATTATCTTAGAGGCCCCGAACCCGATTTATTATGAAAAAGATCAAAGTAATATTATTTCTACTGCTGACCGCTCCGCCGGTGGTTATGGCCCAGCACGGCCACGGCCATAACACGGATATGATCCGTCCTGCTCATCACCATCACGACCGTAACGAGATAGGAATCAGTCTGGGAGCATTATACGGAATAGACGATTCCTTGTGGGGTACGGGACTGCATGCCCATTATTTCCGCACTTTTTCAGACCATAGCCGTTGGGCGGCGGGCGCTTTCGCAGAGCACGCATGGATAGATCAAACCCACTTTTCATTTGGGGCCGGTATCCGCTTTGAACCGGTACACAGGCTCAGTCTCGGGGTTTTCCCTGGAATAATCACCGCTAAACACAACCATTCACATCACGGGCATAGCCACGATGAAGGCTGGAAAACCCGTTTTTCGATCCACTTTGAAGTAGTCTGCGACCTATTTTACTGGAAGAGTTACCACTTGGGACCGGCTTTCGATTACTCATGGTCGAAAAACGACTCCCATTTTATGCTCGGTGTCCATTGGGCATACTGCTTCTAAACCCAATGAAAAAGGGGACGAGCGTCCCCTTTTGCTATTTCTTTTTTCCCGTGGGTTTCTTGGCGTAATCCTCGAGCTCCTTTTCGGTCATGTGACTGGCTACCTCTTTGATCTTTTCGCTGGGATGTTTATTTTCCCCCCTTTTGTAGGAGAGCGCGGCTCCCATAAGCCTTCGCTGTTTTTCGCTCTTTGCCGGCATAATTTATTCTTTTATAAGATTATTACTCTAAGGTATACCCCGGATATATAAAGCAAATACAATACCCGTGATGGGTCATTCCGCAAGGAATTTCGAGTATCTTTCGACCGCCGCGGCGATCAGCCCCTTAGCGGCTGGGCGGCAGCCTTCGAAGAATGAGGTATGGTAAGGTTCGCCGGTTTTACGGCTGTTCTTTCGCCAATTTCCGGTGATTCGCCCGTTGTACAGGATCACCGGATGGAAAATTCCCCAACTATTGAAAGCGAACCCTTTATGTCTCTCTTCGATACAATGGGAACGGTCTTTATAGCTTATAAGGTATTCGTCGTACGGGGGAAGCAGATGCAGGATCTTTCCCGGCACCGCTGTCGATAGAGCCGGGGAATCACTGTGAATCAAAAATTCCTTTCCGCCGGACATTTCCCGGAATATATGGCTGCCAAGCGAAGCTACCGCTTTTTTAGCGTCGATAATACCCAATCCCGACCACCAGACGAAATCGTCGAGCGTAGCGGGCCCGTGGCTGCGGAAATAACGTGCGGCCATCTCCGCAAGGGCCTCGTCCCTCGACAGGGAAATGCAACGGGGGATGCGTTCATCTGCAAGCATATAAGTATTCTTCCCGCCTTTTTCGCCCCCACTGCAGATGCGTCCCTGTATCTCTCCCAGAGAAAGGTATAACGATACTATCCTCTCGCCGGCATCCGTTACTTGTTCGGCGAGCCGTTCGGTGACTTCCTGCCTTGTCAGTTGGGAGCCTTCGAGTGTCTTTTCCACCTTTCCGGCTAGAGATTGTATATCTCCCGGGAGTATGCCGCCCGATTTTGCCCAACCGTAAATACCCGCGGACAGTTTGCTCTCATTCAGGGAGGCCATCCATCGGAAATCTTCCGCCGGAACCACATGCCAGGTAGGACGGAGGGTATGGGCGCGGATCAATCGTCCCGAATCCAGCGCCCGCTGCACCGACAATAGCGACGGGTTCTGCATCCGTATTCCCACGGTCCATTTGAACATTCTGCTCTCCTGTGCCTGCAAAGCCCCCATCCATCGGACAACCTCGGCCGGATCGTCGAACCTGGGGGCGGCAAGCTGCTGCGATAACATCCTTGCATTTAACATAGCGGTTGCTAAAATAGCGAATTGTGTTAATATTTGACGGTATAGGCTGGCGCACCGGAAACCAAAACATTATATTTGTCATGTTTCCTACATCCGAATTCGAATGAAGACACTTAAAAAGATGCTCCTGGGAGCGTTTATACTGCTCATATTGGCGGTCATACTTATCTTTACCGTTCCGGCGCTGCGGTACATCCCCCGGGCCCTGGTGCACCGGCTCCCCGAAATCGACCAGTACCGAATCTTCGATAACCGAACCGTCGAAGCGGCAGAGCCCCAACCGTGGCCGATGGCATCCGATTACGGCCGGCATTCGATACCGGACAAGTATATGGGAATATTCGAAGCGCTCGAAACGGTCGCCTATATAGTTATCCAGGACGATTCGTTGGTGTTCGAGAAGTATTGGGACGGGTACGGCCCCGATTCGTACAGCAATTCCTTCTCGATGGCCAAAAGCATCGTCTCATTGCTGACGGGCATAGCCATAGCGGAGGGCTATATCGAGAGTCTCGATACGCCGGTTTCGGATTACATACCGGGGATAAGGGATTTCGACGGACGGAAAATGACCGTGGAGCACCTTTTGACCATGAGCGCCGGGGTAGAGTGGAACGAAAGTTATGCCGGTCTCTTTTCGCCCACAACCCGAGCCTATTACGGGAAAGACCTTTGCGGAATGGTCGGAAGGATCAGGCAGGTCGCCGCCCCCGGTGAACGCACGGTCTACCAGAGCGGGGTCACGCAGATGCTCGGGTACGTTCTCAGGCAGGCCACGGGACGCAGTATCGGCGAATATGCCTCGGAGAAGCTGTGGAAACCTATGGGAGCGGAGTACGACGCACTCTGGAGCCTCGACGGGAGGGAGGGCATGGGAAAAGCCTATTGCTGTTTCAATTCGAATGCACGGGATTTTGCCCGTTTCGGCAAGCTCATTCTCGACCGCGGCCGGTGGAACGACCGCCGGCTGGTGCCCGAATGGTATATGGAAAAGGCTATCGCTCCGGCCGAATGGCTCATGTCGGAATACAGCGACGGGCCGAACCACACATACGGCTATCAGTTCTGGATACTTGAAAAAGATGGTGTACAGATCCCTTATATGCGCGGAATACTGGGGCAATATATACTGGCGGTTCCCGGCAAAAATGCGATATTTGTCCGGCTCGGAAAAAAGCGGAGCGAGACCAGAACGAAGCAGAACTACCCGGACGACGTTGATACCTGGCTCGATGCCGGGATGGATATACTCCGGCGGCGGAAGTCTCCGGAAGCGGGTTGCGGAATGGAAGAGTAAAGTCTACCAGCGCCGTAGATGCCGGTTGGCTGTAAAATTATAAATTTGCTAAAACAAATCTTGGAATGGGATATCACGAAGAAAAGCAGCGGCAGCTCGACCTGCGGTATATCCGCATGGCCCGCATATGGGCCGAGAATTCATACTGCGAACGCCGGAAGGTGGGAGCGCTTATAGTCAAGGACAAGATGATAATCTCCGACGGTTGCAACGGTACCCCGTCGGGATTCGAGAACATTTGCGAAGACGAGGCCGGACTCACCAAGCCCTACGTCCTTCATGCCGAGGCCAACGCCATCACCAAAGTCGCCAAGAGTACCAACAGCAGCCAGGGGGCCACGCTCTATATTACGGCCATGCCGTGCATCGAATGTTCGAAGTTGATAATACAGGCCGGAATCGTGCGGGTGGTCTACTGTGACAGCTACCATTCCCGTGAGGGTGTGGAACTGCTCCGGCGTATCGGGATAGAGACCGTCCGGATAGATGACGGGAATTGCCGCTAAGTCACTGTAATACTCAGAGAAGTACGTTTTATTCCTCCTCCCCGTAGGTGTCCCGGTGGGCAACGTAGGAGTCCCACTTTTCGATTACCTGCCGGAAATCCTCGGGAAGAGGGGAGTCGAAATTCATCCGCTCCCGGGTAACGGGGTGCTCGAAGCCGAGGCTCTTGGCGTGGAGGGCCTGTCGTGGCATTATGGAAAAACAGTTTTGGATGAACTGTTTGTATTTGGTGAAAGTTGTTCCCTTCAAAATGCGGTCGCCGCCGTAGCGAGCATCGTTGAACAGGGGATGCCCCTGCCACTCCATGTGAACCCTGATCTGGTGGGTGCGACCCGTTTCCAGCCGGCATTCCACCAGGGTTACGTAGCCATACCGCTCGAGTACCTTATAGTGTGTTACGGCATGCTTGCCGGCCTGGCCGTCGGCAAATACATACATCTTGAGGCGGTCGCGGACACTGCGTCCGATATTTCCGGTGATGGTACCCTCGTCTTCGGGCAGGTTTCCCCAAACAAGCGCCCGGTAGCACCTCTCGATGGTGTGCTCGAAGAACTTGCGGTCGAGAATGGCATTTGATTTTTAGTCCTTTGCGATCACAAGAATTACCGAAGTTTACTTGTCTATGCGGTGAACCAACCCCGCGCGCATATCCCCCTCGCTGAACAGTTCGAGCCCCTGCAGATAATAGGTGAGGGCATTTACCAGGGTACCGCTGTAATTGCCGTGGCCGGGATGTACGACCATTCCGGCCGGTTTATTTATGACCATCAGGTAGTCGTCCTCGTAAGTGATATCGAGCGGGATATTCTCGGGTACGATCTCCAGTTCCCGGCGCGGATAGGGCAAGACAATGGAGATCCGGTCGAGGGGTTTTACCTTGTAGCTGGCTTTTACGGCCGCGCCGTTCACGATAATGTTGCCGCTGTCGGCGGCGGTCTGGATACGGTTGCGCGAGGTACTTTCCAGGCGGTTGGTCAGGAACTTGTCAATGCGAAGCATAGCCTGGCCCTTATCTACCGTAAGGGCGAAATGCTCGTAGAGCTCGTCCTGAGATTCCTCCTCATCCGGATCCAATAGGGGTAAAACGGCACCGGCGTCCGCCTCGGGAAATTGCGCCGCTTCGGTTCCCTTCGATTCGGGGAATATATCGTGTTTTTGAAAAGCCATTATTGCTGCGGCTCTTGTGCGGAGGCCTCTTCGGCCGACGCCCTGCGTCTTGCCGCGGTGTCGGACGATTTGCCCGCATCCTCCACCTTGTCGGGGTCGAGGGTGAGTTTTAGGGACACTTCGGTACCCGGAGCGGTTCTCACCCCCTGTCCGAGGCTTTGGACGTAGACCCTTGCCTGGTTGCGGGTGAGCATGGTAATTTCGGGATCGTATTCCACCTTACCGAGGTTGAGGCCCGTTTCCCAAAGCCGGCTTTTAGCCTGGCTGAGGGGGAGTCCTATCAACTTGGGAACAACGGGCAGGGCGGCCTCGGCATTGCTGCCCACCACAAGAGTAATGCCCGAACCCTGTTCCGCCCGAAGGTGGCTTCCGGATTCTACCACCTGATTCGCGTAACGCTCTTCCAATATATAATTGGCCGCTATATCGTCACGGAAAATCAATTTATCGATCTCCAAGCCCGCAACCTCGAGATTATTTTTGGCCTGACGAAGTGAGTAGCCGGTGACATAAGGTATGTCGACCATGCGTTGTTTGTGGGAATTGATCGTCACGATAACCCGGCGGCCCTTCTTTACCCGTGTACCGGGTTTGGGGAGCTGGTCGAGGATTATTCCCCCTTCATAGGCGGGGACGTATAGGGAGTCGTTCACTTCGATCCGCAATTTGGCCTTCCGGGAAGCGCCCAGGGCCTCTTCGACCCGCATCCCCGAGAAGTCGGGAACCGCCTCGCTCGTGTTGTGGCGGGTGAAAAGGTTGAGAAGTACGGAGCATATGAAAATGAACACCAAAAAGGTGCAAACGACAAGTATCAGATGCCTTATAACCCTCCGCTGGGCAATGTAGGCATATATCTTCCTTAGAAAATCCATTAGCAAAATATATTTAAGTAAGGGCGGTACCGGGGATTTCTCCTCAGACCTCGTTGTAAAATGTGTCCCGTTCGACGGCACGGTAACCGGCCGCGGAAACGAGGGTTTTTATATCGTCGACGGTCATCACCGGGCGCAAATCCTCGGCCCCGGCCATCGAATAAATTTTGGTGGTATCGTCTATCGTTCCGTCTATATCGTCGGCGCCGAACGAAAGCGCCATTTCCGTCGTGGTTTTCCCGTACATGGGCCAGTAGGCCTTGATGTGGGGAAAATTATCGAGGTATATCCTCGACATGGCCAGCGTCCGCAGGTCGTCGGTAACGGGAACCTCCCCGCAATTTTCCATGCTGTTGCCCGCGCTACGGAACTTGAGGGGAATGAATGCGTCGAAACCGCCGGTGCGATCCTGAAGAGTGCGCAGCCGTTCCATGTGGTCGATTCGATGCTCGATACCCTCTACATGGCCGTATAACATCGTAGCGTTCGTCCTAAGGCCGATATTGTGTGCGGATTCGTGAATTTCGAGCCACCGATCTGTGCTCCCCTTCTCCGGGCAGATCCTACGCCTTATATCCTCGTCGAAAATTTCGGCACCTCCCCCAGGAATAGCCTCCATGCCGGCATTTTTTAATATGCGGAGCCCCGTGGTGTAATCCATTCCGGCTTTCTCGATCATATAGGCCAGCTCGATGGCCGTGAACGCCTTGATTGTAACATCGGGCAAAACGACCTTTATCCGGCGGATCATTTCCGTATAGAAATCCAGATCGTGGGCCGGATGTACTCCGCCGACTATGTGTACCTCCGTTACCGGCGAATCGGTATATTTGCGGGCCGCATCTTCTATCTCCCCGAGGGTCATATTCCAGGCACCGGTCTGGCCCTCTTCCCTTCGGTAGGAGCAGAATTTGCACCTGAAAAGGCAAATATTCGTCGGTTCGATATGGAAATTACGGTTGTAATAGACCGAATCTCCGCTCTTTTTCCTTTTTATGCTGTCGGCGAGCGTCCCGACCACGGCCAGCGGTGCTTGCCGCCATAGCAGCAGGGCCTCTTCCGGGGTTATCCTTCCCCCGGACTCCACCCGTGCCGCAATTTCAGCCGTACCGTCTTTCAAAAGTTCCGAACGCATGGGGCAAATATAGTGAATGCCGAGGTCAATCGAAGCAAATCGTATGCGAAAGATTGCCGGGGCGCCTCCGATCTTCTGTAAAGATAGAGAAAGCCGGGAGGGAAGCCAAACTTGTTTGTGCTTGCCCGAGGCGCATCCTCTCTAAAAGTATTTAAAGACAGTGCAAGCCGGGGGCATAGGGAGGAAAACTTTGTTTTTCAGGAAATACCGAGGGCGCCTCCTCTCTTTTACGTTCCCTTTCGGTTCCTGCGCAGCGGAAAAATACAAAAGGATGCCGAACCGACATCCTTATAACGTAAATCTGCGATGAATTAGTATTATTTCGAGAGCGTTTCGTCTGAAACGGAAAGTTTCTTGCGACCTTTCGCCCTGCGTGCGGCAAGCACTTTACGGCCGTTCGGGGTCGACATCCTGTGACGGAAACCGTGTTTGTTTATCCTCTTCCTGCGCGAGGGTTGGAAAGTCCTTTTCATCGCTATATCGTTTTATTGTTTACACTTTTGCGGAGTGCAAAGGTATAATAAATTTATTTTATCCAAAAATAATATGCGGAATTTATACACGGAGAGCTACTTGTAACCGTATCCTTCCATCCGGGATATGGTACTTAGGAGGGTCTTGGCCGTAAGATCGAAATAATCCGGATCGATCACCGTGGGCCCTACGATCACAAATGTTCGGAACCCGCGGTCGGCTGCGGGATATATGAACATGTCGTGGGCACTTCCGTTCATCCAACGATCCACCTCTTCGGGTTCGAGATTTTGCAGCATGGGATAAAAGAAACCCCTTTTTTGGGAGGAGTATTCGTCCAGCTGCTTGCCCAGTATGTCGAGCCTTCCGTACGCCGCCGAGAGTTCGGTCATCAACCCCTTTTTGCGTATATATTGGGTCAGTATGGAATTTTTAAGGACTTCATAAGCATCGTTCTTTGTCTCGAGGGAATGGATGGATCCTATTATAAAACGGTATTTCTCGAGGGTGTCGGTGGGGACGGTAAGGATATTGTCCATACTGCTCTTCAATATGTCGAACCCGCGTTGCTCCCGGGCATAATATTCCCGGGCATGGTTTACCGCATCCACATTTTGCCGCAGCTCCTCGGTTACCCGCGAGAGCATGCCGCGAAGTTCCCGTTGACGCGAGAAATTGCTTACGATCCCGGTAATCATAACCGTTATCAGTATACCGACAATGATAACCGACAGCTCTCTGAGATATATCCGGATGCGCCTCCAGGATCTGCGGTATGGCGTGGTTGTGCCGGGCTCCGGTACCTTTTGATCATCTATTTGGTCCATTATACGGTTTTTTAGTTTTCTGGCCGAACTTTTTTGCCACCCATCTCGGGAATATCATCACCCCGACCACAAGATAGGGATAATATGTGATACCCCTCCAAATAAAGGCGATAAGGGCCGCGGCGCTCAACTGCAATCCGATCGGAACATCCATAAGGTCGCTGCAGTAATTGGTGAAGATATATTCGGCAAAACCACTGCCCCCGGGGGTGGGCGTAACGAGCATAACGATCCATGTAACCAGCTGGCGGGCGAACAGCAGCAGATGGTCGCTGACGGCAAAGAAAGCCATAACGATCGCGTTGGCTACCAGATAGCGGGATGTCCAGGAGAGGAAGGTAGAAGCGAATGCGGACGACCAAAAGCGCATACCTTTGGTACGTATCTCGGTCGAACTGTTAATGATGTCGGTTCCCACTTTGTTCATATCCCTGTACCACCTCCGCAACAGACTAAGACGGAAAAGCCTCATTAAAAGCCATTTCAATCCTCTGGGATTGAAGAACAGGCCGTAACTGAGGATCGCCAGGTAAACCAGTTTGAGCAGGTAAGCTACAATGGCCAGTGCCATGATCCCCGTTTCGAAGATGCCCTCCCCGCCCGAAGTGTCGAAAAGGGTACTTTTACCGAAAAACAGTACGAGAATGGGGAAAAGCACGATAAAGAAGAGTTCGTCCAGAAAGGAGGTTAACATGACGATCTAGGAGCTTCTTCCTATGGTTATTCCCTCCTTATGAATATAAAGTATGGCGAAG
>JAJBVJ010000300.1 GCA_020859875.1 Rikenellaceae bacterium | reverse complement strand
CGCTATATCCAGGTGTGCCGGGTCGATCTCGGAGAGGAACCGGCTGGGACGGCAGAAATCCATCGAACCCCATTTGAATCGGGTATCCGAGAAGGAGAGCCATGCCCTCTCCCGGGCGCGGGTGAGCGCTACATAGAAGAGCCTGCGTTCCTCTTCGAGCCCCTCCTCCCCGTCCATACTCCTCTGGCTCGGGAAGAGATTTTCTTCCAGCCCTACGATAAAGACAAAACGGTATTCGAGCCCCTTGGCCGAATGGACGGTCATAAGGGTAACATTATCTTTCCCGGTGGGATCGTCGGTATCCATATCGGTGATAAGGGTAATGCTCTGGAGCCATTCGGTCAGCGACGGGGGAACCGACTCGCCCTCTATGGGCTCGCCCGTCTGCTCGTCGAATACCATTACCCGCTCCTGTTCCTGCTCGAAACTGCGGAGCGAATTCAACAGTTCCTCTATATTTTCGAGGGCACTCTGCGCTTCCGGGGTCTGCTCTATCCGGTAACCGCCTATTATACCGCTGCGTGTAGCCACCTCCAGGCCGAAATCGTAAAGGCTACCGGCCGTCTGCTTTTGAGACAAATCACGGATCAGCGCGGTAAATTCGCGCACTTTCTTTTCGGCACCTCCGTTCAGCCCGGCCTGCTTCAGATCGCCGCTCTCGGCGGCTTCGAACATGCTTGTCCCCGCCTGGGCGGCCATCTGTGCGATACGTCCGACGGTGACATCTCCGATACCGCGGGCGGGATAGTTCACCACACGCCGGAAGGCCTCGTCGTCCCGGGGGTTCACCATAAGTCGGAAATATGCCAGCAGGTCTTTAACCTCCTTACGCTGGTAGAAAGACATTCCCCCGTATATTTTATAAGGGATCCCCCTTCGCCGGAAGGCCTCTTCGAATACCCTCGACTGCATATTCGTCCGGTAGAGCAGGGCCACCTGGCTCCACTGGCCGCCGCTGTCGCGAACCGCCGAACGAATTTCGTCCGCCACGAGCGAAGCCTCTTCCTGGTCGGTATAAGCCTTTATCACTTTTATGAGGTCGCCCTTGTCGCCGTCCGAAAAAGACTTCTTTTCCAAGCGGTTGCGGTTCTTCTCTATGACGCTGTTCGCAGCCTCGACGATGGTGCGGGTAGAGCGGTAATTTTGTTCCAGTTTATAGGTTTTGGCCTCGGGGTAGTCGTTGCGGAAACGGAGGATGTTCTCGATCTTGGCACCCCGGAAAGAGTAGATGCTCTGAGCGTCGTCCCCCACCACGCATATTTTGGAGTGCACCTGGGCCAGCCTCCGTATGATAATGTACTGGGCATAGTTCGTATCCTGGTACTCGTCCACCAGGATATACTGGAAACGCTCCTGATATTTGGCAAGAACCTCGGGATAATCCTTGAAAAGGATATTGATATTGAGGAGCATGTCGTCGAAATCCATCGCCCCGTTCTCCCGGCACCGGCGGGAATATGCCTTGTATATTTCCGAAAATTCCGGCATCTTTCTCTGCCTGTCTTCGGCGATGTATGCCGTATTGGCTTCATACGCCGCGGCCGTAACCAGATTGTTCTTGGCGAGCGATATGCGCGCCTGTATAGCGGCGGGCTTATAGTGCTCGTCGCTGAGGTTCATTTCCCGGACGATGGTCTTTATAAGGTTTCGACTGTCGGCGGTGTCGTAGATCGTGAAGGAAGAGGGGTAGCCTATCCTGTCCGCTTCCATCCGCAGTATCTTCAGGAAAATAGAGTGGAACGTGCCCATCCATAGCCTTCCGGCATGTTCTGCCGAGACCATACCCGCAATCCGCTCGCGCATCTCGTTTGCCGCCTTGTTTGTGAATGTGAGTGCCAGTATGCGCCACGGCGGGATGCCCTGCTTCAACATATATGCTATGCGGCTGGTGAGCACCCGGGTCTTTCCCGATCCCGCTCCCGCAATTATCAGCGAAGCAGACTGATAATCGACCACCGCTGCCCTCTGGGCTTCATTTAAGTTTGCTAATAGTTCAGACACTTGTCCCTGTTTTACAGTCCGCAAAGTTAATAACAAATCCCCACGTCCCATGTAATTAAACGTGATCTTTCGGATCTTCTTATGGAAACAGGAATTTAAATATCGGTAATCCTAAACATCCGAACCTCTATGGTGAACGACTAACTATTTCTAATTACGCCGCGCCGCTCCCCGATCCGTAATTTCCCTAAAGATGGGGATTTAAAGTCCCGGATTTTCGGGGGAATTTTGCAAAGCCTTTTGATAACCCGGTAAAACCTGGAAAAAATTGAAAAGAAGAGACCGCATTTTCGCATTTTCGCTGCTCATTCTATCCCTGACCCGACTACCTGTCCACGGACAGCAAAAAGGAGATATTTCCGGTCGGATCGTCTCCGAAGAAGACGGGATAATCAATTTTGCAAATGTATACCTGAAAGATACCCCCTACGGCAGTTACACCAACATAGAAGGTATTTATCATCTTACCGCTCCGGCCGGCCGATACACCCTGGTGGTATCTGCCGTGGGTTACCGAACGGTGGAAACACCAGTCTCGATAGTTGCGGGCGAAAGGATCCGGCAAAATATCACCATCTCGACGGAGGAGGTGCAGATGGAGAAGGTCGTGGTATCGGCATCCGGTGTCAGCCGCGTCCGGGAATCGGCCTACAATGCGGTTGCGATAGATACACGCGCCCTGCAGAACACCACCCTTACCCTAAGCGACGCTCTGGCGCGGGCACCGGGCCTCAAGATAAGGGAGTCGGGCGGTGTGGGTTCCAATATGACGGTAACACTGGACGGCTTTACCGGGAATCATGTTAAAATATTCATCGACGGCGTACCCCAGGACGGCACGGGAAGTTCATTCAGCCTCAACAATATCCCGGTAAATTATGCCGAACGGATCGAGATTTATAAGGGCGTGGTACCGGTCGGGTTCGGAACCGACGCCATCGGAGGGGTTATAAATATCGTGACCCGGAAAAACAGCCCCTCCAAAGACAAGGACAGGTGGTTCCTCGACGCATCCTACTCCTACGGCTCCTTCAATACCCACAAGAGCTACGTAAATTTCGGACAGACGCTCAGAAACGGCTTCACCTACGAAATAAACGCATTCCAGAACTATTCCGATAACGATTACCATGTGAACACCACCGTCAAACAATTTCTGGAAGACGGCTATACCATAACCACCGACGAGATTTTCCGCGTTAAACGCTTCCACGACACATACCACAATGAGGCGGTGGTCGGGAAAGTGGGCGTCGTTGGAAAAAAATGGGCCGACCGCCTGTTCTTCGGGTTCACCTGGTCGCAAATGTACAAGGATATACAGACCGGTGCACGCCAGGAGGTAGTATTCGGAGGAAGGTACCGCAAGGGGCATTCGTTCATGCCGTCGGTGGAATATTTAAAACTGGACCTGCTGGTGGAAGGCCTCAACCTTCGGATAACGGCCAACTATAACCGAAACCAGACCGACAATGCGGATACCAGCCGGTATGAATACAACTGGTTCGGCCAGAAAAAAGAGCGAACATCACCCGGGGAGGTTTCCTACGGTTATACCCGCCAGTACGACGACAACTGGAACGGGACGGCCACCCTCGACTACCGCCTCGGCCATGCCCACGCCTTCACATTCAGCCATCTTATAAGCGCATTCCGGCGCAATAGCAGGGATTTGCTTATAGCCGGTTCGCAAAAGAGCGCCATACCGAACGACAACCGCAAAAATATCAGCGGGCTGTCCTACCGTCTGAAACCGTCCGACAGGTGGAACGTATCGGTATTCGGCAAATTTTACAGGATGTTCTCGGCCACCGCAGTGGCCGAAACGGCGGCCCAGGACAGCTGGGTACGCGATACCCGCACCCAGGACTATTGGGGTTACGGTACAGCCGGAACCTATTTTATCCTTGCGGGCCTGCAAACCAAGCTGTCTTACGAAAGGGCCTGCCGGATGCCCACGGACAACGAGATGTTCGGCAATAGCGAGAATATGGTGGGTAATTTCAGCCTGAAGCCCGAGCAGAGCCACAACCTCAATTTTACCCTCGGCTACGACCGCACGTTCGGCATCCATTCCCTTTACGGCGAAGGAGGTCTCATTTACCGGAATACCAGGGATTACATAATGCAAAGCGTCGGCACCGAAACCAGTCAGAGCGTCAACCACGGAAAGGTGCTCTCGAAGGGTTACAACTTTTCCCTGCGCTACGGCTTTTCCAAATGGCTGAGCCTCGGCGGCAATTTCACCCGGCTCGATGCCCGCAATAATGAAAAAACCTTTGTGAACGGGAATCTCGATGTGACCTACGGGGTGCGCATGCCCAATGTACCCTACCAATATACCAATGCAGATCTTACCTTTTACTGGCACGACCTCGGGTGGAAAGGCAACCTGCTGACCTTTTCATACGATAATATGTACGTTCATACTTTCCCCCTTTACTTCGAGAATCTGGGCGAGAAGGAGACCAAGAGCTATGTTCCCCGGCAAATCTCCCATAATCTGTCGGTATCGTACGGCATCCGCAACGGACGCTACAACCTCTCCTTCGAGTGCCGCAACTTCACGGACGAGAAGCTCTACGACAATTATAGCCTTCAGAAAGCCGGCCGCGCCTTCTACGGTAAACTGAGGGTTTATTTCGGTAATTGACCATACAAATTATAATTCGTTAAAAAATGAAAAGAAGTTATCTTTTAAAAGGGCTTGCCGCACTGGCTATCGTTGCCATGATCCTCTCGTGCGACGACGAAAACGGAGACGAACCGACCCCCAATCCCGGCGGAGGCGATGTTTCCTCCTATGTTATCTCGGCTACGGTTACCGTCGGCGAAAGCAGTTCCAACTATTTGATTCCGGTAGACGATCTCACCCGGGGAAGCGTAACGACCGTAAATAACGGCAGGGAGACCGAAACGGGAACATATTGGGTATATTACGGGGTTAAATATCTCTACCGCCTGGTTTACAATAAAGGCGAAGCCGGAGTGAGCACCTCCTATGTTCTTAACAGCGAAGGTAAAACATCGCCCCGTTCCAACACCTATGAGATAAAGAGGTTTACCTCTTACGGGTTTTACGACGACTATCTTATAACCACCTCGACGGGCGATTTGAACGATTCAAATGCGGAAAATATCAGCGGAAACGATTATATCCCTAAAGGCTTTCTCATAAATTATATCGATGTCGAAAACCAGACGATCAAATCCAACACCACCGAAATATGGGCCGAAAACTATTTCGGCGACGGAGAGTTTGTGACCTTCGCCGGAGTGGAGCAGGTGGGAAGCCGTATCTTCACCGCCCCAATCCCCATGGGGATGAGCCACTACGGAGTGGTGGTATATGAAAACCTGATTGCATATCCCGACCTGGTTAAAACCGAGTCGGGAGGTACGGGAAGCGCGGCCTATACCGCCGGCGAGCTGCAGTGGACGCAATATCCCGACCAGGCTTATATTGCGATCTACCCGAACATGAATTTCGACCCGTCCGAGAGGATATTGATTAAGACCGACAAGATAAGTTACGCCGCAGGGCGGAGCGCCTCGCAATATTACCAGATGGTCTGGGCGGCAGACAACGGCGACCTATATGTATTCTCGCCCGGTTATGCAAAAAGGATGTCCGACTCACGGCAGCAGACCACCCTACCGGCCGGGGTTGTGCGTATCAAAAACGGTGAAAACGATTTCGATTCCGGATATTATTATAATTTGGAATCACAATCCGGCGGATGCGGGTTCCTGTGCAGCTGGCACATTGCAGACGATTACTTTATGTTGCTGATGTACGACGCACAGTTCGAAGGGGGTGAAGACGCCCCGTCGGCGACCTCCCTCGCCATTTTCAAAGGCGAGACCGGAAAATTGACCTACGTCACGGGACTTCCCTCGTCTTCGACCATCGCCAGTATCGGCACGATGCCCTACTTCGAGGACGGGGTGGCATACATACCCATCCTGGAAACTGGAGAAGACCCTGCTGTCTATGCCATAAATGCCGCAACGGCAACGGCAAGCAAAGGCATCTCGGTTTCGGCGACTACCATAACCTCCGTAGGAAAACTTTCGTACTACCAATAACGGTACGATTCCGTCCGTTGAAGATTTCCCCCTTTCCGCCCGAACGGAACAGGGGGAAACCTTTGACAGGATATTCTACCCCGACTTAAATAAAACACATTATGATAAAAGTGATCCTCGACTTTATCCAGTTTTTACTCTCCTGCGCCCCGCTGCTCACCTCCACGGCAATCTTCGCCCTTTCGGGTATACTGCTGGCCAAATCGATAAAAAAACATCCGGGTATCTGGTACTCGGTTTTCGCCATCCCTTTCATCCTTGTGGCCGTCCCGACCATCCTGAGATGGTGTGGCTCAGATATAAACTTCAGTTTCACCCGGGTACCCGTTCTGGGACAAATTATCCGTGACTATATTCACATGGGTACCTTCGGCCATCCGCTGCTGATCGTTATTATGTATATGGGCGCCCTCGATACCAGGCGGCCAGCGGTGAAGAAACTGATGTCTATCCGCAAAGAGCTTTCCATAATTTCGGGATTTCCGATCTTTACCCACTCCCTGATCCGGGTCGCAAACAATTTCCCGGCCTCCCTGAAATATTTTACCGACAATGCGGGATACATGGAAAACTCCCGCGTGGCCAGTCCGCTCGGGGCGGGGATAAGCAATTTCAGCCTTGTCGTGGGAATCTTGCTGCTGGCTCTGTTTATTCCGCTGTGGATAACTTCCTTCGACAAGGTGCACAGGCGTATGGGAAATGTGAAGTGGAAAAAACTTCAGAGGTGGTCTTATGTCCTGTATGCCCTGCTGTTTATTCATGCCATGGGGATACAGGTCGGAGGCCTTATGAATCCCCGGGGCGGCAACGCCCAAAGGCCGGCCACGGAAACGGTAGCCGAAGGCCGGGAGAATAGCATCAAAGAAACAGATCCCGCCCCGGATCGGACACAGGGAAGGGATAGAACAGAGGCTGACCAGTCCGCAACAGGCCGGCGGGAAACAAGCGCGGAAAATAGGCCCGGCAAAGAACCTGGCCAACCCGGCGACCACCAAATACGGGAATCCGGGCCTAAAGACAAAGCCCTGTCCGGCGAAGTGGAAATAAGGGAAGAGGGGAACCGGCCCCGCGGCGATAGCATGGCGACGCAAAGAGGCAGTGGCGAGCAGAATACCGCACCTCAGGCCCGCCAGTCGGGCAGGCGTACCGCCAAAGGATTCGGCGATATGAACGTGAACTCTAAAACGCGGGGGTATATCCAGGTCGCTACTCTCCTGCTTATATACGGTTCCTATTTATATCTAAGAATCAGGAAGGCAAGAAGAAACGCGAAAAAAAGGGCCGCCGTTCGGGCTTAGCCATTGAGCAAAAAACCGGCCGGTACTTCTCGAAGTACCGGCCGGTTTTTTTTCTGCTAAAACATTGCGGTTGTCCTACCCGCAATGTCCGTTGGCAATAAGGTACTCGGCTATCTGGATCGCATTAAGTGCCGCCCCTTTGCGTATCTGGTCGCTGACACACCAGAAGGTAAGACCGTTGGGATTGGAAATATCCCCGCGGATCCGCCCTACGTACACCGGGTCTTTACCTGCCTGGAAAAGAGGCATGGGATATTTCAGGGCATCCGGGTCGTCCATAAGAACCACCCCTTCGGCAAGGGCGAATGCCTCGCGGGCCTCCTCTACCGATACCGGCCTTTCGGTCTCGATCCATATATTCTCGGAGTGGGCCCTCTGGATGGGAACGCGGACACAGGTGGCACTTACTGCAATGTCGGAGTGCATGATCTTACGTGTCTCGTTGTACATCTTCATCTCCTCTTTGGTATAGCCGTTATCGGTAAAGACATCTACCTGCGGAATAAGGTTGTTGGCAAGCTGGTAGGCGAATTTACTCACCGTCGGCTCACGGCCTTCGACGATAGCCTTATACTGATCGTCGAGCTCCCGGATCCCCGTCGCACCGGCGCCGCTGGCCGCCTGGTAAGTCGATACATGAGCTCTTTTGATATGCGACAACTTTTCGATGGCATTCAGGGCTACCACCATCTGGATAGTCGTGCAGTTGGGATTGGCGATAACCCGCCGGGGCGGATCGACCGCATCGCGGGGATTTACCTCGGGCACTACCAAAGGTACGTCGTCGTCCATGCGGAATGCGCTCGAATTGTCGATCATCAGAGCCCCGTATTTGGTAATGGTCTTCTCGTACTTTTTTGACGTGGAGGCCCCTGCGGAAACAAAAGCTATATCTATTCCCTTGAAATCGTCGTTTTCCTTCAACTCCTTGACGGTGATCTCCTTCCCCCCGAAGGTGTATTTCGACCCGGCGCTCCGGGCGGAACCGAACAGTACCAGCTCCCCGAGCGGGAATTTTCGCTCCTGCAGGAGTTTCAACAATTCCTGTCCCACGGCACCGCTGGTGCCAACGATGGCAACTCTCATCTTTCGTTTATAATTTATAAATTCTCTACTGCTCGCCGGCGGCCATATCCTCCGGGAAGGTAATCCCGTAGACCAGATTTTCCAATTGCCGGAGAAAATTTCGCTTCGGTTTGTCCGGGGAATAGACGTAAAAGTCGAAAGTTACGACCCTTCCCTGTTCGCGGTCGACAGTGGAGTAGCTCACGAACGGGCCGCCCATATAATCCCCTTTTACATCCCAGAACCCGCGCATTTCCGCCCAGCTTCGCCCCGTACTGCCGAGGGTGAAATATTTTACAACAGGCATTAATCCGTCGAAAGTGACCATATGGGAACCGGGATTCTCTCCGGGAATGAGCGATACGAACTGGTTGCGGCGGTAAAGCAGCCATTCGGGCGTGAAATCCTCGCTTCCGGAATAGGGGTAGGAGTATATAACCACCCCCTGGCTTGCCGTGGGATATTCGAACGATATCCACATAAAATCTTCCACCGTATTGCGAATCTTATACCCCTTGGGCAGATCGATATTAACCCCGAACTTGTCGTAAATCTCCTTGGAGATCGCTTTGTCGCCGTATCTCTTATTCAGGTCGAGTGTCCAGTCCCTCTCAGCATTCTCGAAAACGGCGCGGAGCTCTTCCCGGTTATCGGATATATAAAATGCCAGAGTCTCCTGGTCGGGACCGCTCACGGTAACCATCAACTGGGGGGATGAATAGACATCGAACTGTGCCCCCATGGCCGGTTCGGGATATTCGGGGCCGGTAACGACATTGAGCACCAGGCGTGTCTTACGAAGCAGGTCGGTAAAACTGTTGGGCAGTATCCGCATCATGTCGAACGCCGGCTCTGTGGCATTGATAAACTCCACGGGCTGTCCCATAACCTCCCGTATAGTATCTCCGAGCTGGCCCTCCCATTTATCCTGAGAGCATATTATCAGCACCTCGTAAGGGGTACCGATGGAAGGCGGACGGTAAGTGCCGTTACCGGAACCGCAAGACCACACCGCCAGAAAAGTAAGGCAGAGAGTCGTTATCTCGATCAGTTTTTTCATTTGCCTGCATATATATTATCGATACTACAAATATACCTCTTTTACAAAATTTTCCGGTATTACGACCTTCCATTAAAGGCCCGGCGGAAGAATTTGTTAAAAAACCCGCGTATATTCTTAACTTTGCAAATCCGTTAACTTATCCCGCACGGCCATGTTGTTTCGCCCACCCCGTTTCCTGCGCAAAATGATGCCATCCCTGAAATGGGAACTGGAAGACCACGGCGAAGTTTATATCACTTTCGACGACGGCCCCACTCCCGGCAACACCGAATGGATACTCGAGACACTGGAAAAATATGGGGCACGGGCCACCTTCTTCTGCCTGGGGAAAAACGCGGAACAACATCCCGACACCTTCCGAAAAATCATCGATTCCGGCCACGCGGTCGGCAACCACACATACAGCCACCAAAAGGGTTGGGGCATGTCCCTTAGAAGATATGTCGAAGATGTCGACTTCGCCGCTCAATTCATTCCGGGCCACCTTTTCCGCCCTCCCTACGGGCGTATAAATCCCGCCCAGGCCAGGGTACTCGGCGAAAGGTACGACCTTATAATGTGGAATATCCTCAGCCGCGATTACAGTCAGTATGTCTCGCGCCGGCAGTGCGTAAGGAATGTGACCAGGCATCTCTACCCCGGTGCCATCGTCGTATTTCACGACTCTTTGAAGTCGAGCCGAAATATGCGCTATGCCCTGCCCCGCGTCATAGAGTATATCCATTCGCAAGGTTGGAAATGCTCGGCGATCGAACTATAATACAATTTCATCCACCGATATGAAAGGAATAATTGCAGTCACAGGCGCCAGCGGAAGCATCTACGCCCGCCTCGCCGTCGAAGAACTGTTGAAAGACAGCCGCCTCGAAGAGCTGGCCCTGATCGTTAGCGACAACGGTCAAAAGGTCTGCCGTTACGAAGGGGTGGATATCTTGTCTCACACCGATCCCCGGCTACGGTATTACCACTGCGGCGACCTCTTTTCCCCCCCGGCATCGGGTTCGGCCCGCTACGATTTTATGGCCGTGGTGCCCTGCAGTATGGGAACGGCGGGAAGAATTGCCGGGGGTATATCCGATAACCTAATAACCAGGGCGGCCGACGTAATGCTCAAGGAGCAAAGGAAATTATGCCTTGTGGTAAGGGAGACGCCATTATCACTAATACACCTTCGCAACCTGGCCGCACTGGCCGAGGCCGGAACTATGATTCTGCCCGCATGTCCTTCGTTCTATTCCCGGCCGGCCGACATCGAATCGCTATGCCTTACAGTCGTCCACCGGATGGCGGATTACTTTACAGGCGATTCCGGAAGTTTCAGGTGGGGACTTTCCGATCCGCTTTGCTAACTGCATCCCGACGGAAATGTAATTTTCCGCCGGCCGGATTACACCCTCCCGGCAAAATTTATTAATTTTGAAGCCTGAACCGAATAAAAACCAATCCAATGGCAACAACCGCAGACATCAAGAACGGCATGTGCATCGAGCTTAACGGCAAAACATACAGCATCGTAGAGTTTCAGCATGTAAAGCCTGGCAAGGGCCCTGCTTTCGTCCGTACTAAATTAAAGAATCTCGAAAACGGACGCGTGGTAGACAACACCTTCTCGGCAGGCGAGAGAATAGAGCCCGTGAGGGTGGAAAGGCGCCCCTACCAATATCTCTATGACGACGATATGGGGAGCAACTTCATGCACACCGAGACCTTCGAGCAGATCGCTATCGACAAAAACCTTATAAACAATGCCGACCTCATGCAGGAGGGGCAGATCGTAGAGGTGATGTTTCACACAGAAAAGGAGACCGTCCTTTCGGCAGAACTTCCCCCCATAGTGGACATGGAGGTGACCTACACCGAACCGGGAATCAAAGGCGACACGGCTTCCACCAACTCCCTGAAACCTGCAACGGTAAATACCGGGGCCACGATCCGCGTACCGCTCTTCATCAATACGGGCGAAAAAATCCGCGTCGACACCAGAACGCGCGAATATTACGAACGAATAAAACAGTAGCCCCCCACTGTGGACTTGCCCCGCGCAGGGCATTATCTGAATCCGAACCGGCGGGCAATACTATCGATCGGTAGGGATAATATGGCGAATGTGGGGCCCCGGCGGGAAATACCATACCACTCGTAAACAGATTTTCCGCAGAATTAAATAAGGCTCCCCGAATCGGGGAGCCTTATTTTTATTGCAAGTCGGTTATCGGTTATCAATAATCTTCGTCCGCCCACTCCTTTACCTTTTGAAATTTTAAGTCCGGTAAGATCCTGTACTGGACATATTTGCTCCCATAGGGGGATTGGAATGTGGCAAGCACCGAATTATTCTCGACCGTGCCTTCTCCGCGGTCGCCGCCATAGCTGTGACTGCTCGCTATCTGAATACAGTCTATCAACTTACCCGAACCGTCATAGCTGGCAAGAAATTCGGCACACGCGTGGTCGGGTTCTATAAATACGATGGACTGAAGTTTACCTTCCGGGCCCTCATAAAATGTCTTTCCCTTAGCCAACTGCATATTCATCCAGGTATATTTGAAGCCGTCGCATTTAATGTCGTTAATTTTCAGATCTTTGCGCTCCTGATCCGTAATGCGTTTGAGGCTTTCGGGGAAACTGTTGTCGATAGTCATCGCCCCGGAAATTTTAGGAATATTCAGCCCCTGGGGGTCTTCTATAAAGACATCGCCATATAACCCTCCGTCACGGTGTAGACGAAACGTCGACGCTCCCGCCGGTATAGGTTCGAAGATAAGGGTATAATTATGTACCTTCCCGGCGGGAACACTTATATCGGCCCACCTTCGGCCTATTTGTGCAAAACTCAGCAGCCTGTATTTTTTACCTTGATAACCTATAAAATTATTTGTCGGCTCTTCCATCCAGAGGGAGACATCCGACCTGCCGCTATTTGTAAAGGACATATCCACACGGGTATTGCGGTCGGTAACGGTCACCGCCGTAACTTTGAAACCGTCTGCCAGACCAGTGGTCATCGGGTCGACCTTTTTTTCGAGCTGTACCGCTTCGGCCTGTATATCCTCGAAATCCCTAATAGTTACATTGCGGAACGAGAATTCGACGGGCACCACATCGTTATCTATCGTAGCGCCAATATTAACTACGGTGAACTTCGTAGCGGAGGGATCGAAGGGCTTGATCTCTATGGCACCACGCAGTGTTACCCCGGAAGGTACCGTAACGGAACGAATCAGTATGGATGTATTGGTGTCTTTAAAGGTAGATTCTTTGCCGAGTGAGATGGCATATAGGTCGTAGCTATTGCCCACGTTATCGAAAACCTGTGTGAAGCAGTCCGGAGTGTATACGGTTTTATACCTCCCGAATCTATCCATCGTTAAAACCTCGCCGCCGTTGTTCGTTAAAGTAAATTCCAGAACCACATGATTTCCGTCACGGACACAACTAAGGAGCTCGATATTGACATCCTTGCTGAAACTGGTTATAACTACTCCGTCATCTCTGGTCGTAGCGAAGCCTTTTGCCTTCGATCCCGAGGGAGAAGATTCCGTGCCGAGTACCTGGTCGACTTTTTTAGTGGCTTTATCTACGGCATTGCTGACCTTCTTTAAAAATTTCTGGGCCGAAGTTTCGCCGTGCGGCACTGCGGCCATTATCGATAGGGCCGCAAATATTATCGTTAATTTTTTCATAAATTTTTTTCCTCTATCAATTCGAAACTCGGATCGGTACGTTCCCATTTGCCGTTATCCTTTAGACTATATATCTCCCGGGAATACCATACCTCCTTATTTTTCAAGGTTATTTTAATCGTCACCGTAGCATCTTCCGTATATCCGTCGTCGACATATTCTTTATCGGTCTCGACGGAATGTACTTCCACCTTTTTAATAGCCTGATCCTGGTAATTTATTAATGCGACGACCATCTTGGCATCATCCAGAATATCGTCATAGTCGAAGCGTCGGAGCCTTTCGCCCCACGCGTGCTTCTTTATTATCTCGGCGGCTTTTTCCGGTTTGCCCTTACCGATGGCCTTCCATATCGACACTTCGATCCGGGCTGCCGGATGGCCCGAGTCGCCGCCGCCGCAGGCGGTCAGAATGCAGCCCGCGGCAAATACCGACAGTAATACTGCGGTCAAGTAAAGTTTTTTCATGGTGGTTTAAAAATTGAGGGTTAATAATATATATTGGAAATGTATGTTCGCATATATGCAGCAAAGCCGCAATCCGGAAAAGAATGCGGCAAAAAGGCTTTAATATACTATATATC
>JAJBVJ010000084.1 GCA_020859875.1 Rikenellaceae bacterium | reverse complement strand
GTACTCGTTCAATCATTAATCTTTACAGGATGAATTTAATTACCGTCGAGAACGTATCCAAAAGCTATACCGGACATAAGGCGCTTTCGGATGTTTCGCTCTCTATTCCCCGCGGAAGCATTTACGGCCTTTTGGGCCCGAACGGCGCGGGGAAGACTACACTTATAAGGATAATCAACCGCATCACCGCTCCCGACAGCGGCCGGATACTCTTCGACGGCCACGATCTGGAGCCCGAAGATGTCAGGCGCATCGGCTACCTGCCCGAAGAGCGGGGTCTTTACAAAAAAATGAAAGTGGGCGAACAGGCCCTTTACCTTGCCATGCTGAAAGGGATGTCGAAAAAAGAGGCGACGGCAAGGCTCAAGGAGTGGTTCATCCGCTTCGACATCAAAGAGTGGTGGAATAAGAAAGTGGAAGAATTAAGCAAGGGGATGGCGCAGAAGGTGCAGTTCATCGTAACCGTCCTGCACAACCCGGAACTGCTGATACTGGACGAGCCCTTCAGCGGCTTCGACCCCGTCAACGCAAGCCTGATCCGGGAAGAGATACTCCGGCTCCGCGGCGAAGGTGCTACCGTGATATTTTCTACGCACAATATGTCGTCGGTCGAGGAAATTTGCGACCATATAACCCTGATCAATAAATCGCGTAATATTTTGACCGGGCCGGTAGACGAAATCCGGCGCAGCCACGGCGGGGATATGTACGATGTCGATTTCAAAGGATCGGCGGCGGAAGTTTCGGGCAGGCTCGAAGGTCTGTGTTCGGTGCTCGAACGTCAGGACGACGGCACGGGTTACGGTAAACTGAAACTGGGTATAGAGGACTGCGGAAAAGTGCGCAGGGTGGTGGAGGTAATAAACGAAGCGGTAGAACTTCGAACCTTCCGCGAAATCATCCCCTCGATGAACGACATCTTTATCAAAGCCGTTTCCGAGGAGTCGGCAAGTAGTAATAACGAATAATCCGCCCGGACTATGAGCAAGATAGGTATAATAATAAAGCGCGAATTCAACGAACGTGTCCGCAAGAAAAGTTTTATAATCACCACGCTGCTTACCCCACTTCTCTTTATCGGGATTATGGTGGCCGTATTCCTGTTGGCGAGATTCAGCCTTTCCGAAACCCGGGAGATAGCCGTTGTGGACAGCAGCGGAATAGTTGCGGGTAAGCTCGAGAGCGACCGGATGATAATGTTCGTCCCGACCTCCAAAACCCAGGATGAAATCCGAGAAGAAAAGGCCTCCGGCGAATTTGAAAACCTTTACGGCATCTTGGTGATCGGAGAGGATATTATGACCAGTCCGGCAGCGGTGACACTATATACATACGAACCCTCCACTATCGAGGTGGAATCGGCGGTGTCGAGCAGGATTTCCGATATTATCGAAGCGGAAAAGCTCAAAGCCTACGACATCGAAGACCTGCCGGAGATACTCGAAGCGGTCAAGACGAACGTCCACGTGAGCGCTTTCCGCATCGATGAGTCGGGCGAAGACAAACAAAGTTCCAGCGGCCTTGCGATGGGCCTTGCCTATATATTCGGCATACTGATCTATATGTTCGTTTTCCTATACGGGGCTATGGTCATGCAGGGTGTGATCGAAGAAAAGAGTTCGAAAGTTCTGGAAGTGATAGTCTCCTCGGTAAAGCCCTTCGAACTTATGATGGGCAAGATACTCGGGATAGCGGCCGTGGCAATCACTCAGTTCATACTGTGGGTAATCTTTATATTTCTGCTCTCGGGTGCCGTAATGTCCTTCTTCCCCGGCCTTTCCGAAGGGGCGGCGGCCGGGATGGCCGACGGCGGGATGGCCGATATGGCCTCGATGCAGGGCATGGACCCGGATATGATAACGGCGGTGGGAACCCTTACCGATATGAGTTTCATCCTCCCGATCCTCGGCTGGTTTCTGATCTACTTCATAGGGGGATACCTTCTTTATGCAGCCATGTTCGCGGCCGTAGGCAGCGCAGTGGACAATGCGGCCGATTCCCAGCAGCTGCAGCTTCCGATCAGCATTCCCCTTATCCTGGCATTTATCGTGATGATAAGCGTGATGCGCGAGCCTAACAGCCCGCTGGCCTTCTGGTTCAGCATGATTCCGTTCACATCTCCCGTAGTCATGATGGCCCGGCTCCCTTACGGAGTACCCGGATGGGAATTGGCCCTTTCGTTGCTGCTCCTCTTTGCCACATTCCTGCTCATGGTATGGCTGGCGGGGAAGATCTACCGTGTAGGAATATTCATGCACGGCAAAAAACCGACCCTGGGCGAACTGCTAAAATGGGCAAAATATAAATCTTAAATAGCGAAATAAGATAATGACAAAGCCCAGAATACTCGTTACCGGCGGGGCCGGTTATATCGGAACCCATACTGCCGTCGAACTTATCGGTGCCGGGTTCGAAGTGGTAATAGTCGACGACCTTTCGAATTCCGACCTCTCGGCGGTCGAGGGAGTAAGGAAAATTACCGGATCCGATGTTCCCTTTGTCGAGGCGGATTGCAACGATCCCGTGGCGATGGACGAAGTTTTCGCAGGGCACGGATTTTCCGGTGTTATCCATTTTGCGGCAAGTAAGGCTGTCGGGGAGTCGGTGGAAGAGCCATTGAAATACTACGCAAACAATGTAGGATCGTTCGTTAATATTCTGGAGTCGATGGTGCGGCACGGAGTGCAAAATATGGTATTCTCCTCCTCCGCCACGGTCTACGGCCAGCCGGACGAACTCCCCGCCACGGAAGATACGCCGCGAAAGCCGGCTACCTCTCCGTACGGCAACACAAAGCAGGTTTGCGAGGATATACTTCGTGACAGTGTAGCCGCATATCCCGGGCTAAATGGCATCGCATTGAGGTATTTCAACCCTATCGGCGCCCACCCTTCGGCCCTTATCGGGGAACTTCCCAAGGGTATTCCCAACAATCTGGTGCCTTTCATTACACAGACCGCTGCCGGCATCCGCCCACAACTTAGCATCTACGGGGATGATTACAACACCCCGGACGGAACGGCCCTGCGGGATTACATAGATGTGGTCGACCTTGCGAAAGCCCATGTGGTGGCACTGGAGAGAATGACCGGCAGCGGCATGAAGTCGCGGTACGAAATATTCAATATCGGTACGGGAAGACCGGTCTCCGTCCTCGAGCTGGTAAAGACTTTCGAAAAGGTGAACGGTGTGGAGGTTCCCTATACTATATCCGGACGCAGGGCCGGGGACGTGGAGGCAGTATGGGCCGACACCACCCTTGCCAACAGCCAGCTGGGATGGAAAGCACAGCGTACACTCGACCAGACCCTGCGTTCGGCATGGGACTGGGAAAAACGGCTCAGGAACTTATAATCCCTTACGGAATTGAAAGAGGGCTCCGCAGTGCGGAGCCCTCTTTCAATTCCGTAATTTACCGGATCAGGTACATAAAGGCAGAACCCGGTTATCACTATAAAAAACCGGGTTCCTATATATAAAGTTTGTGAAGGTTATCGACCGGGTGAGGAGTTACAGATCGAAGCCATACGCCACACTCTCGGTGCCCGATGGGGTTAACCGCACTTGGAGTGGCCGCACGACATGCAGACGGGACAGCCGTTCTGGTAAACGAGCGTGTCTTCCCCGCACTCGGGACAAATTTCCTTTGTTTTCGTGCCGTTCTTGATGTAGGTTTTCAGGGCCCGGGCCACACCGTTTTCCCACGTATTTATGGATTCGGTGTTGAGGTGTAGCGATTCCACGAGGTTTACCACATCGACGATCGGCATACCGATACGCAGCACCCCGGAGATCAATTTGGCATAGTTCCAAAATCCCTCGTCGAACAGACGGGAGATGCCGCCGATAGTGTTGGTATAGCCATATTTGTCCTTATACTGGAAGTCGTAACGTTTCTCGCCGTCCTGCTCCACGACCTTGATTATCGTCCCTTTCTTGACAGTTTTGGGGATGAACATGGCATCCTCCTCGATCTTACCCGTGAATATCTCGTAGGGGCGGTCGTTATAGATTCCAACGAAGGCGATCCAATCCTCGTCGCCGTTTTTGAATCGTACAATATCTGCTTCGAGTTCCGTCGGACGGTGCTTGGGCGGTTTGTAACCGCCCTTGTCTTCGCCGGCGGAATCCTTCTTCTTCCTGGTGTCTACAAGAACTCCGGCCCGCGATCCGTCGCGGTAGACCGTCACACCTTTACAGCCGTATTCCCAGGCGGTCATATAGACCTTCGCGACAAGCCCTTCGGTGACCTCGTTGGGTAGATTCACCGTCACCGAGATCGAATGGTCGACCCATTTCTGGATGGCGCCCTGCATCTGCACTTTACTTACCCAGTCGATGTCGTTCGCCGTCGCCTTGTAATAGGGCGACGCCTTGACCAGTTTATCGAGGTCTTCTTCGTCGAGGTGGGCCAGATTGTCGGTCGGATAACCGTTCACCTCCATCCATGTGATGAATTTATGATGGTAGACATTATATTCTTCCCAGGAGTCGCCAACTTCGTCCACGAAGGTGACATTAACATCCTGGTCGTTGGGGTTGACCTTGCGCCTGCGCTTGTATACCGGGCGGAAGACCGGTTCGATCCCCGAGGTGGTCTGCGACATGAGGCTGGTGGTTCCGGTGGGGGCGATCGTGAGCATGGCTATATTGCGGCGGCCGGTCGCCGCCATTTCCTTGTAGAGTTCGGGATCGGCTTCCTTTATACGCCCGATCATCGGATTACCGATCTCTTTTGCCGCGTCGTATATCGGGAAGGGGCCCCTCTCTTTGGCCATGTTAACGGAAGCACGGTAGGCTTCGACGGCAAGGGTTTTCTGTACCTCTACCGCAAAATCTATTGCCTCCGGGGTTCCGTAGCGGAGACCCAGGGCGGCGAGCATGTCGCCTTCGGCTGTAATCCCGAGGCCCGTGCGGCGGCCCTGGAGCGCCTTTTCCCGAATCTTTTCCCATAGGTTTCGTTCCACCCGGCGGATGTCGTCGTCTTCGGGATCGTCTGCAATCTTGGCTATGATGGCCTCGACTTTTTCGAGTTCCAGGTCGATAATATCGTCCATCATCCTCATCGCCTTGTGGACATGGCTGCGGAACTTGTCGAAGTTGAATTCGGCCTTTTCCGTAAACGGCTTGTCGACGTAACTATACAGATTTATTGCCAGAAGGCGGCAGCTGTCGTACGGGCAGAGAGGAATTTCCCCGCAGGGATTGGTTGATACGGTGGTAAAGCCCACATCGGCGTAGCAGTCCGGAACGGATTCCCGAATGATGGTATCCCAGAAAAGCACCCCCGGCTCGGCCGATTTCCACGCATTGTGTATGATCTTTTCCCACAATGCTTTGGCGTCGATATCCTTTTCGTAGAGCGGTTCGGACGAGGAAATAGGGAACTGCTGGTGGTATTTTTCGCCGTTCTGCACGGCACGCATGAATTCATCGTCTATTTTGATCGATACGTTCGCACCGGTGACCTTACCGGTCTCCACCTTAGCATCGATAAAATTCTCGGCATCGGGGTGTTTGATCGAAAGAGAGAGCATAAGCGCCCCGCGTCTTCCGTCTTGTGCCACTTCGCGGGTGGAATTCGAATAGCGCTCCATGAAGGGAACTATGCCCGTGGATGTGAGGGCACTATTTAGCACCGGGCTTCCCGTGGGACGGATATGGGAGAGGTCGTGCCCTACTCCGCCGCGGCGTTTCATCAGCTGCACCTGCTCCTCGTCTATGCGGATTATCCCGCCGTAACTGTCGGCAGGGTTCTTATGGCCTATCACAAAGCAGTTGGACAGGGATGCTATCTGCAGGTTGTTGCCTATTCCGGTCATCGGGCCTCCCTGCGGAATGACATAACGGAAGTCCCTGAGCAATTCGAGAATCTCCTCCCTGGCCATCGGTTCGGGATACTTTTTTTCTATCCGCGCTATCTCGGAGGCGATCCGCTCGTGCATCTGCTCGGGCGACTTCTCGTAAATATGCCCGAAAGAATCTTTCAGCGCATATTTACTGACCCATACGGTTGCGGCGAGCTCGTCGCCTTTGAAATATTCCTTTGCGGTATCTACCGCATCCCCATACGAATACTCGGTTATGGCGGGGTCGTCGGATGCGGTTTTCCGGTTTTTCTTGGTTTCAGGCATTTCTGCTATTATATAACGATTGTAACTATAAGGTGCCGAGTAGGTTGTCGGGGTAAGCCGAAGGCAGGTCACCTCCCGTTTTACCGGGTGGTAAGCATTACAAGTTTACGACAACTTTTCGGCAGAAAGGGAGCCCCCGAGTTATAGTTATCAAGAAAATATTAACAGATGTGGAAAGCTATTTCAGAGAGTGACGGTTACCGAAACCTTAGCAGTTTTCCCCCCCAACGGAGGGGCGATCTTGGAAATTTTAACCGTCAGGGTTTCGATTGCCGGGAAGGCGGTTTTGAGTTGGTCACCGATCCTTTTGGCCACGTTCTCCAAAATATCCGAGGGAATCTCCATCTGCCGGCGTACCACCTTATAAGCCTCCAGGTAATTGACGCTGGCGCCGATGTCGTCTTTCAAGGCTGCGACTGCGGCATCGTACGTTAGGGAGACATCTACCCGGAAACGGTTCCCGACCGTTTTCTCCAGCTCGTAACAACCGTGCCGGGCATAAAATTCCATATTTTCAAGCTCGATCGTAGCGAGCAACTTCGCTGTTTGAGGCATAAAGAATAAAATTAACCGAAACTTTTTTGATGAGTCTCTTTAAATTACCGTTTCAGAACAGGTATTGCTGAGTCTCGACCCGGGTGACGAGTTTATGAATCTCGTCCCAAACCTCTTCGGCGAAGGTAGTGCCGATTACCTCTATGACCTTGCCCGCCGTAATGGCTCCGATGGTTCCGCACTGGCGCAGGGTGAGCCCCCTGCAGAGTCCGTAAAGAAATCCGGCCGCATAGAAATCGCCGGCACCCGTCGTGTCGACCCGATTGGCTGCCGTCATTATGCCCACATGGGTCGTTTCGCCGTTCTGTTTGATACAGGCGCCTTTGATGCCGATCTTGACCACCGCCAGCTCACATGCGGCCGCAATTATATCGAGCGCCTTCATGGGATCTTCTTCCCCGGTAAAGGCCGAAGCCTCCTGCTCGTTGGCGAAGATAATATCCACGTAATTTTCCACCAGCCCCCTCAAAAAGCCGAGATTCTCCTCTACTACATTGAAGCTGGCCAGGTCGATGGCCACTTTAAGGCCGCACTGCCGGGCGTATTCCACGGCCCTGCCGATCAGCGCATGATCCTGAACCAGGTAGCCCTCGATATAGAGGCAGTCGTAACCGTCGAAGATACCTTTCGAAATTTCGCCGGGACACATCTCCAGTGCGGCGCCCAGGTAGGTGGCCATAGTCCTCTCCCCGTCGGGCGAGACGAGGGAAATGCAGACCCCTGAAGGGTTGTCGCCGCGGTATATTTTGGGTTCGACTCCGAGATTTTCGAGTGCCCTCAGCAGAAAATCGCCGGTGGTATCTCTACCGACCTTACCGATATACCCCGTTCGGCACCCCAGTTTGGCCATGGCCCGGATCGTATTCCCGGCCGAACCGCCCAGCGACAAGGTATGCGGCAGATCGGCCGTGGCATCCGATATTTGCCTCTGCAAATCCGCATCGACAAGGCTCATGCTGCCTTTGGCCAAATGGAAACTTTCGAGAATGTCGTCCCTTTGCAGGTTTACCAATATATCTGTCAGAGCGTTACCGATTCCGATTACCTTCTTCATTTCTTACCGGGGGTTTAGATTGCAAAGATAATCATTCGGCGGGTTTGCAAGCTTCCGCACATAAAAAAGGACAGCCGGTAGCGGCTGTCCTTCCGATGGATCGTGCTATCTATTTCTTTATTGCAGCCACTCCGGGAAGCTCCTTGCCCTCCATATATTCAAGCAGGGCACCGCCGCCGGTAGATACGTAACTCACCTTATCGGCAAGATGGAATTTGTTGATCGCCGCTACCGAGTCGCCGCCCCCGATGAGGGAATAGGCTCCGTTGGCAGTTGCCTGGACGATGGCATCGGCCACGGCTTTGGTTCCGGTGGCGAATTTATCCATTTCGAAAACCCCGACCGGGCCATTCCAAAGGATGGTTTTGCACGACTTGATGTGTTCTGCAAAACTAACCTTTGCTTTCGAACCGATATCCAACCCTTCCCAGCCGTCGGGTATATTATCCGAAGGGCACTCCTGCGTATTTGCGGTTTCGCTGAAAGCGTCGGCACAGAGGGCATCTTCGGCAAAAACGAGCTCTATCCCCTTGTCTTTCGCCTTGGCAAGAATGTCGAGGGCGGTCGGGAACATATCGGGTTCGCACAGGCTGTTTCCGACCTTACCGCCCTGGGCGGCCTTGAATGTGTAGGTCATACCGCCCCCGATGATAAGGCTGTCTACCTTTTCCATCAGCTTCTCGATAATGGTGATCTTAGAGGAGACTTTCGACCCACCGATAATTGCGACGAAGGGACGTTTCGGGTTCTCCATCACCGAATCTATCGCCTTCAATTCTCCTTCCATTACGTAGCCGAACATCTTATCGTTCGGGAAATAATCCGCGATCAGGGCCGTGGAAGCATGGGCACGGTGGGCGGTGCCGAAGGCGTCGTTGATATAGACATCCGCATAGGAAGCAAGCCTTTCGGTAAATTTCTTCTGGCTCTCTTTGATAGCTTTCTTCGCCCGGGCCTTCTCCTCGTCCGAAGCATCGGCCGCAAGCCCGCGGGGTTTTCCTTCCTCCTCGGCATAGAAGCGGAGATTTTCGAGCAGCAGCACCTGCCCGGGTTTCAAGGCTGCCGCCTTCTCGGCCGCCTCTTCACCCATGCAGTCGCCGGCAAAATCGACCTTCACACCGAGCAATTTCTCTATCGTGGGAATGATATGCCGCAGGGAAAATTTATCTTCCGGGCCGTTTTTGGGGCGGCCGAGGTGGGACATCAGGATCACCGAACCACCCCCGTCGAGGACTTTTTTGATGGTCGGGATTGCGGCACGGATACGCGTGTCGTCAGTGACTTCGAAATTCTCGTCGAGGGGGACATTGAAATCCACGCGGATTATCGCCCTTTTACCCGAAAAATCGTAAGTGTCGATCGATTTCATCTTTTGGTATTTTATCGTTAAACAATTCTAAATTAAGGGGCCGGCTATCAGGCTGCAAAAGCCTTTCCACTGATGGCACATCCGCCCCGGCACATTGGAATTTTCCGGCCGGGGAACATTTGCGGATAACCGTCCCGGAAAACCGAAAAATTCTTTCAAAGTTACACAAACAGCCGAATAATTTTGGGGAGAAAGGCCGTTTTTTTAATATAAATGGTAACTTTGCTAACAATGTGTAAGTAAAACCTTCGAAGAGGTTACAGACAGAACAAATAAATTATCCCAAAACGATATTTCGCCATGTACGGGAAACTAAAGGAACATTTACAGAAGGAACTCCGGGCCATACAAGAGGCGGGATTGTATAAAACCGAACGCATTATAGAGTCGCCTCAACGGGCGGTAATATCTGTCGGGGGCAAGCAAGTGCTGAACTTCTGCGCTAACAACTACCTCGGCCTCTCGGACCATCCCGCGCTGGTGGAAGCCGCAAAGAGGGCTATGGATGCCCGGGGATACGGAATGTCGTCCGTAAGGTTTATCTGCGGCACCCAGGATTTACATAAAGAGCTTGAAAAAGCCATCGCGGACTACTTCGGCACCGAAGACACTATACTATATGCGGCATGTTTCGATGCTAACGGCGGGGTTTTCGAACCCCTCTTCGGGGAGAATGACGCCATTATCTCGGATGCTCTCAACCATGCGTCGATTATCGACGGGGTGAGGCTATGTAAGGCCGTGCGCTACCGCTATGCCAATGCCGATATGGAGGAGCTGGAGAATTGCCTCAAACTGGCTCGAGCCCAGAGGTTCCGGATCATTGTGACGGACGGCGTCTTCTCGATGGACGGCAACGTGGCACCGATGGACAGGATCACCGAGCTGGCCGATAAATACGATGCGCTGGTGATGGTGGACGAATGCCACTCGGCAGGGGTGGTCGGTGAAACCGGCCGCGGGGTGACGGAACTTTTCGACCTCCGCGGGCAAATAGATATAATCACAGGAACCCTCGGTAAGGCCTTCGGCGGGGCCATAGGCGGGTTCACCACGGGGCGCCGGGAGATCATCGAATACTTGCGCCAACGCTCCCGCCCCTATCTGTTCTCCAACTCCATACCACCGGCAGTGGTCGGAGCCTCGCTGGAGGTTTTCCGGATGCTCGCCCGGTCGGGAGAATTGCACTGTAAACTGGTGGCGAACGTAGAACACTTCCTTGACCGTATGACCACCGCAGGCTTCGATATAAAGCCCACCCGATCCGCTATCTGTGCCGTCATGCTGTACGACGCCAAACTATCCCAGGATTTTGCGGCCCGGCTGCTCGACCAGGGGATATACGTCACGGGATTTTATTACCCGGTCGTTCCGAAAGAACAGGCCCGCATACGGGTACAGGTATCTGCCGGACACTCCACGGAGCATCTGCATAAATGCGTCGATGCATTCGTTAAGGTCGGAAAAGAACTCGGTGTACTAAAACAATAATAAACGAACCACCAATAATACCCAGGATCATGGCAAAAGTCAATATAGACGCGATCGACCGCAAGATATTGCAATACCTCATAAAAAATGCCCGGATGCCTTTCCTCGAAATTGCGCGCGAATGCGGGATATCGGGGGCGGCGATCCACCAGAGGGTGAAAAAACTCGACGACGCGGGGGTTATACTCGGCTCGCGGCTCGAGGTGGAACCCTCGGCCCTCGGTTTCGACGTATGCGCGATAATAGGCATCAAGATCTCCGATCCCGGTATGAATTTCGAAACGGTGAAGCGGCTCAAGGAAATTCCGGAAATAGTGGAATGCCACTTCATAACCGGAAGCTACAATATCCTTATCAAGGTTTATTGCGTGAACAACGAACACCTGATGAGTACCATATTCAAAGGAGTGCTCAGCATTCCCTGGATTTCGGACACCGAAACTTTCATCTCCCTGTCGCAGGCCTTCTCCCACCAGGTGGACGTAGAGGTCGTGAAGGATTAAATTTGCATGCGGCTTGTGGGCATACTCTAAAAGGATTATGAGTGTAATCAGACTTACAAAAGAGTTCTCTTTCGAGGCATCCCATCTGCTTGAGGGATATGACGGGGCGTGCAGTCAGATTCACGGCCACTCGTACAGGCTCTTCGTAACGGTGAAAGGCCGACCCAATACAGATACATCCGATCCCAAATTCGGGATGGTAATGGATTTCGGAGCACTTAAAAAGATCGTCAAAAACCTCATCATAGACAAGTACGACCATAGTCTGGTTGTGCGCCGTACGGAATCGAACATGCAATTTATAGAATCCCTGAAGCAGCGCTTCGACCGCATCGTAGAGACCGACTACCAGCCCACTTGCGAGAACATGCTGCCCCGGTTTGCCGGGGAGTTAAAAAAGGCTCTCCCGCAAGGGGTATCGCTTTTTTCCCTCCGCCTTCACGAGACCGCCACATCTTTTGCGGAATGGTTCGAAGAGGATAACCCGTAATATTCTCGAACTTTTTTTTATTCCCGATACTCCCGTCCGATTTTGCCGGAACGGCGGGAAAATGTTATATTGGCTTAAAATTACGATCTATGGCAGTTTTCGAAGTGTGCGGAGGGTATTCCCTCTGCGGCGATATAGAACCCCAGGGGGCAAAGAACGAGGCGCTCCAGATATTATGTGCGGTGCTTCTCACCCCGCAGGAGGTTAAAGTAAGTAATATCCCCGAAATAGTCGACGTTATGGAGCTTGTCGAGCTGCTGCGAAGGATGGGCGTAAAGGTCGAAAAACTCGGCCCGGGCGAATATTCCTTCCGGGCGGACGACATCGACCTGAATTACCTGCTGACGGAAGATTACCGCAAACGGGCTTCGAGGCTCCGCGGTTCGGTGATGATAATCGGCCCCCTACTGGCCCGTTTCGGGGTGGGTTACCTGCCGGTTCCCGGGGGTGACAAGATCGGGCGGCGAAGGCTCGACACCCATTTTATCGGTTTTCACAAGCTCGGGGCTACCTTCAACTTCGATATTGCGGACGGTTTTTTTGCCGTAGAGGGAAAAGATATGAAGGGGACGTATATGCTTCTGGACGAAGCGTCGGTGACCGGAACGGCGAATATCATAATGGCCGCCGTGCTCACCGAGGGCACCACCACGATATATAATGCCGCCTGCGAACCCTATATCCAGCAGCTGTGTAAAATGTTGAACCGGATGGGTGCGAAAATATCGGGGATCGCCTCCAACCTGCTAACCATAGAGGGGGTAGAGGCACTCGGTGGCACCACACACCGGATGCTTCCCGATATGATCGAGGTGGGGAGTTTCATCGGCCTGGCTGCAATGACCGCATCGGACATAACGATAAAGAACGTTTCCTATGATAACCTGGGGATCATCCCGGCGCAATTTGCCCGGATGGGGATCGCCCTGGAACAAAAAGGGGACGACATTCATATCCCCCGGCAGGAACACTACCAGATCGACACTTTCCTCGACGGCTCCATTATGAACATCTCCGATGCTCCATGGCCGGGGCTCACTCCCGACCTGCTGTCGGTCTTTCTCGTGGTTGCGACACAGGCAAACGGGTCGGTACTGATCCATCAAAAAATGTTCGAAAGCAGGCTATTTTTCGTGGACAAACTCATCGACATGGGAGCCCAGATAATCCTTTGCGATCCACACAGGGCAACCGTTATAGGGCATGACCGGAAGGTTCAGCTTCGTGGGACGACAATGTCTTCCCCCGATATCCGCGCGGGGGTGGCGCTGCTTATCGCGGCCATGTCGGCCGAGGGCAAAAGCCGTATCCAAAACGTGGAACAGATCGACCGGGGATACCAGAATATCGACGGCCGCCTGAATGCACTCGGGGCCCGCATCACCCGTATAGAAGATTAGTCCTCCGCGGCGGGGACTTCCGGTTCAATGAAAGGAGCGAACTCGTAATTACAAACATACGTTACGGTAACTTTATTTACCCGGTTCGGATATTCCGATTCGAAAAGATCCGTCAGGTCTTCCAGATACCAAACCTGTGAACTTTTTATCTGCTCGTCACGGGTGAAATTGTTCCCGCGGCCCGCAGTACCGGCCGGAACCGTTATACCGTAAAACAAGGAGTAGGAATGGCTCCCGGTTGCAATATCGGCTACAACCCGAAGTTCTCTGGAATCTCCATCGTCCGTGATAACAAGGAAGGGATACTGTCCGATGGTCGTATGGTGGAACTCTCCGGCTCCTTCAATCCGGTCGTCTTCGTCCAGAATGGTAAATATCCCTTTCTGCTGGTTCGAGAATACGTATGTGTTTCCTTCGGCCAACGGGATATCCTGCAAGATGGAATTTTCTATATCCCGGTCAAGGCCCGAGTCCGCGTCGATATCGATCTCCACATCGTAAACGGCTACGGCCACTCCCGTTTCATATACGGTTACCGGTACCCGTTTATAGTCTACTCCTATAATATCCGTTACGGTAACTGTGGTGCTTCCGATCTTTTTTGGCGAGAATCTCACATAGTCGGAAGATGTCCCCTTTACGATCTCGGCATCCACGACGGAATCGTCCGCTACCGATACTTCATATTCTCCGTTGCCGGTTGTGATCTCTACTGTACGGTCGGGCGAGATACCGAAGAGGAATTCGACGCTGTGTTCGCTAAGGTCGAAAGCGAAAGGTGCAAAGCGATTATTGTCGTTGTCACCACAGGAAATCAGGGCGACGAGGGCGATAAAAAACGGTAAAAGAAATTTTTTCATAGTTTCCGGTAAGTTTATCGATCATGCGACCGGTATAAGAAAGACTGTGCAACAAAGGGATTTGT
>JAJBVJ010000098.1 GCA_020859875.1 Rikenellaceae bacterium | reverse complement strand
TTGCGTGAGGGAGATCACCCGAACCGACGAATGAGTGAGGGCAAAACGAGCGAAGCTCAAGTTTTGCCGAGCGAAGAGGAGGAAGGCGAAGCCAATTATCACGTAACGAGGGAACCGACGCAGGAACTGACGAACGAGTGAGGGGCAAAAGAACTCTGCTCTTATTTGCCCGAACGAGGAGGAAGATTTGACGCTGCGAGCGAGACCAGAGCGTGCTTTGCACAAGCTCTGGCGAGCCGCGAGGAAATGAGCGAAGCAAAACCGAAGGTTAACTTGGAGGAGGAAAACGAAGTGTTAAAAGTGGAAAGAACCACCTTCCTTAATTGAAACTCCGATACATTACTCCGCCACCATAATATCCCTGTGCATGTATGCTCCTCACTAATTAGTCGATATACCGGAGGGCCACCCCTGCCGGCGGCTTACTTCGATTTTGGCCTTCGGCCGCCCGGCTTTCACTATCGTTTCAGAAGATAGGATGCGCCTGGGGAATCTTTGCAAATTTTATTTGCACGACTGCCGCCCGGCTTTCACTATCGTTTCAGAAGATAGGATGCACCTGGGGAATCTTTGCAAATTTTATTTGCACGATTCCGCTCGGCTTTCACTATCTTTGTAGATTAACACACGGCTTTGATTCCTGTACGGCCGCCGCCGCAGGGGTTATTATCCGATTAAGAAAGAATGATATATGGGCGACAGCAGGATAAGGGTAGGCATTACCCTCGGAGATGTGAACGGCATAGGGACGGAGGTGGTCATCAAGGCCTTTTCCGACAGCCGGATGTGCGAACTTTGCACCCCGGTAATCTACGGCCCGTCGAAATCCCTCGCTTTCTACAAGAAAGGGATCGAAGGGGCGGAGAGCTTCCAGTACACTCAGGTGAAGGATGCCTTGGAGGCCAAAGCGAAGCGGGTCAACGTTATAGACTGCGGCCCGGAGAACCTTGTCCTCGAGCCCGGAACGGCCACTGCCGCCTCGGGAGCCGCTGCCGTAGAGGCGTTGAAGGCCGCCGCTGAAGAGCTCGAAGCCGGCCGTATCGACGTGGTGGTCACCGCCCCGATCAACAAGGAAAACGTCCGCGAGGCAGGTTTCGAATTTACGGGCCATACCGAGTTCTTCGCTGCCCGCTTCGGCGGACAGCCGCTGATGATGATGTGCAGCGACCTTATGAAGGTGGGTCTTGTAACCATCCATGTACCCGTCTCGGAGATTGCCGAAGGTGTCACGGCCGAAAAGATCGTGGCGGCACTCGGCAGGATGCGTGCCTCGCTGATTGCCGATTTCGGGGTGGTCGAGCCGCGCCTCGCGGTGCTCTCGCTCAATCCCCACGCAGGCGACGGGGGTGTAATCGGTGGCGAGGAGAAGGATATTATAACACCGGCCATCCTGGAGGCGCGCAAGAAGGGAATCCTTGCCTTCGGGCCCTTCGCCGCGGACGGGTTCTTCGCTTCGGGCGGATATGAAAAATATGACGGGGTGCTAGCCATGTACCACGACCAGGGACTGGCCCCCTTCAAGGCCCTCACTCCCGAGGGGGTGAACTTTACGGCCGGGCTTCCCGTGGTCAGGACAAGTCCCGACCACGGTGTTGCCTACGACATTGCCGGGCAGGACAAAGCCGACCCGGAATCCTTCCGTCAGGCGGTCTACCTTGCCGTCGACATCCAGCGGAGCCGGAAGCAGTATGCCGAAATGACGAAGAATCCCCTGCGACGCTATGAGCGTGAGAAGGGGGCCGATATTTCGGTAAGAGACCTGATCCCCGAGAGCAGCGAAGATTAACTATATAATCATAAGGCATTGGAAAACAACTCGAAAATAAAAGTCACTTTCCCCGACGGGAACATCCGGGAATACTCCGCGGGTATCACCCCGTACGAAATCGCCGAAAGCATAAGTTCGAGGCTGGCCCGGGAGGTACTGGCCGCCACGGTCAACGGCGAGGTCTCCGACCTTCAGAAACCGCTGGCCGGCGACAGCACCCTGCGCCTCCATAAATGGGAGGACCACGAGGGGCGCCGCACCTTCTGGCACACCTCGTCACACCTGATGGCCGAGGCCCTGCAGGAACTCTACCCCGGTATAAAATTCGGAATCGGGCCGAGCATCGAGAACGGATTTTACTACGACGTGGACTCTCCCGAGCCTATCACGGAGGCCGACCTGGAACGGATCGAGGCCAAAATGAAGGAGCTTGCCGCCAACAGCGACCCGCTGGTTCGCCGCGAAGTGCCGAAAGAGGAGGCACTGGCTACTTTTGCCGAAAAAGGTGACCAGTATAAGTGCGAGCTTATCGGCGACCTGGAGGACGGCACGATCACCTTCTACACCAATGGCACCTTCACCGACCTGTGCCGCGGCCCGCACCTTCCCGATACGAGCTATATTAAAGCCATAAAGCTCACCTCGGTCGCCGGAGCCTACTGGCGCGGAAGCGAGAAGAACAAGATGCTTACGCGAATATACGGGATCACCTTCCCGAAAAAGTCGATGCTGGACGACTACCTGGTAATGCTGGAGGAGGCCAAAAAGCGCGACCACCGCAGGCTGGGCCGGGAGCTCGAACTGTTCGCCTTCTCCCCGCGCGTCGGACAGGGGCTGCCCCTGTGGCTCCCGAAGGGTGCCGCACTGCGCGAGCGGCTGGAGAACTTCCTGCGTGCCGTCCAGAAAGATTACGGCTACGAGCAGGTCATAACCCCCCATATAGGGATGAAAGACCTCTATGTCACTTCGGGACACTACGCCAAATATGGCCAGGACTCTTTCCAGCCGATCCACACACCGGACGAGAACGAGGAGTTCCTGCTAAAACCCATGAACTGCCCGCACCACTGCGAAATATACCGCCTCAAACCGCGCTCCTATAAAGATCTCCCGATCCGCTTTGCCGAGTTCGGCACGGTCTACCGCTACGAGCAGAGCGGTGAGCTCCACGGCCTCACCCGGGTGCGCGGGTTCACCCAGGACGATGCCCACATATTCGTGCGCCCCGACCAGCTTCTGGACGAATTCAAGAAGGTGATCGACATCGTTCTCTATATTTTCAAAACGCTCGATTTCGAAAATTTTACGGCGCAAATATCCCTTCGCGATCCCGAAAACAGGGAAAAATATATCGGCTCCGACGAGAACTGGGATAAGGCCGAGCAGGCCATCATACAGGCCGCTAAAGAGAAGGGTCTCGAAGCCGTGGTCGAATACGGCGAAGCGGCGTTCTACGGCCCCAAGCTCGACTTTATGGTCAAGGACGCCCTCGGGCGCAAATGGCAGTTGGGCACCATACAGGTCGACTACAACCTCCCCGAGAGGTTCGATCTGACCTACACCGGCCCCGACGACAAGCCCTACCGCCCGATCATGATCCACCGCGCCCCTTTCGGATCGATGGAGCGCTTCGTAGCCGTGCTGCTCGAACACACCGGCGGGAAGTTCCCGCTCTGGCTCGCCCCGGAGCAGGCCGTAATTCTGCCCATAAGCGAGAAGTTCAACGACTATGCACACGAGATCTTCGAATACCTCAAAAAGCGCGACGTTCGCGCAGTACTGGACGAGCGCAACGAAAAGATCGGACGCAAGATACGCGACAACGAGATGAAGCGAATCCCTTTCATGCTTATAGTCGGCCAGAAGGAGATGGACGAAGGGCTGGTGTCGGTGCGCCGGCAGGGAGAGGGCGACAAGGGACAGATGACCAAGGAAGAGTTTGCATCGCTGATCGAAGGGCTCGTCGCCGGGGAGATCGAGAAAGCCCGTGCGGAATAACCCTTCGGCCTGAATTTTGCCGAACGTGTTTAAATATCCAAAAAAAGCGTATATTTGAAATCGGTGCATCAGGCGGATGCACGAATATAAATTCTAAGTTTAATTAACTAAAAGGAGGACAAGACCATAGCACCACCGAACAAACCCTTTCACACCCGCCCGAGGCCCGGCGGTCCGAGAGGCCCCCGGATGCCCGAAAGAGAGGCACAACACCGCATCAACGAAAAGATCACCGCGCCCGAGGTGCGCCTGGTGGGAGACAACATCGAGACCCCGATGGTTCTGCCCATCCGCGAAGCCCTAAAGATGGCGGACGAGATGGAGCTCGACCTTATCGAAATCTCTCCCAAGGCCGAACCCCCCGTGGTAAAGATAGCCGACTACCAGAAATTTCTCTACCAGCAGAAAAAGAAGGCAAAGGAGATTAAAGCCAAGGCTTCTAAGGTGGTTGTCAAAGAGATACGTTTCGGCCCTCAAACAGACGACCACGACTATAATTTCAAACTTCGCCACGCCGAGAACTTCCTGAAGGAGGGCGCAAAGGTCAAAGCCTACGTCTTTTTCCGCGGCCGGTCGATCGTTTTCAAGGAGCAGGGCGAGATCCTGCTGTTGCGTTTTGCAACGGATCTGGAAGAGTTGGCAAAGGTGGAGATGATGCCCAAACTCGAAGGTAAGCGTATGACTATGATGCTCGCCCCCAAAGTGAAAAAGTAAATTTACGAAATAGCATTCACAGACCCCGCTGTCCATAGCGGGGTTTTTTATCCGCAGGGGGCAGGTTCTGCCGGGGCCTTCGGCGGATCCGCCTGGTAGACGATTTCTTTTCGACAATGCCCCGGACAATATATCAGGTATTGGAAAGGCCGTCACTATATACCGGCATAATATGGTGATCTTCCAATTCGAAAAAAATCCCCGGAACCGCATCGACGGTTCCGGGGATTCTGTAATACTTGTCTGGCCCGCGATCAGAGCGAACAGCTATGTTTTTTTCGCTTGCGGCCGAATAGCCACGAAAACAAGTTAAGCCCCTGCGCCCAGCCCATGGCTATCGTGGGGCCCTGGATTCTGCTCCATACCGTGCGGCAGACGTTGGAAAAGGTGAGCGACTGCTTTATATCCTCCATGTGTCTTTTGAGTTCGACCTCCCGAAGGCCCATCTTGTAATGGAGCCGGTCGCGTTCGAGCTCGAGCTCTTTCAGCGACGATATTTCGCTGTATCGTTTATTCAGCCTATTGGTCTTCATCGTCATGTGTTTCGTGTTTACGCGGTTTAAAGAACATTTCGCTGAACATCCCGACCATCGGGTTTATAAAGAGGCTCTTGACCATGAATACGATCAGTGCGACGATGATAAGGGCCACCCCCACGATGAGGGCCGCCAGCGCCGTAGAACCGAGAACCGTGGCCAGCCACGAAATAAGGGCGGTGCCCAGGGCTATCAGTGCCATGACACACAACAGCAGGAATACCAGTATCCTGACCGCATTGCCGCTTACTTTGCTAAGTCCCTCGACCATCGCCAGCTTCACGGATGCAATGCGCATGTTTACATAGCACTTCACATCGTCGGCGATCTTGTCGGTCGAGGTGGGAATACCGGGCTCTTTCATGCTTACTCGTGGGCCGAATCGGCCAGATCGTGGATGGCTTCCCGGGCGGCCTTGTCGGCTTTCATGCGTGCGGCCTGGAGTTCCCACTCGGCGCGGTTGATATGGTGGTTCATCATATGGCGTATCTTGCGCCTTGTAATGTCACCCCTCTCGGGTGCAAGCAGAAGGGCTGCAGCGGCACCTGCCATTGCTCCGCCCAAAAATGCGAAAATCGATTTCATAATCTTTACTTTTTATATTAGAATTGTGTGGTAAATGTCTACTGTCTTTGCGGCGTTGGAAGATTTCCCGCACGGTTTACATATCAAATATGGTTCCAAAGAGCGTATGCCCGATTCGGAAGGAGATGCCGGAGGACCCGGGAAACGGGTGCCGGACTCCCCGTGCCGGCCGGCCATAATAGTGCCATTTGCGGTACCTACCGCCAGGCGGAACTTATTATACCGTTTTATCCCCGGGCCGTTCCATCGGCCGCCCGCCGCATCGACGAAACCCTTTCGGTAAAATACCGCGGGCTTCCCGACGCAGTCCGGACGGTGTGTAATATGAATTTACCGAAAATTTCCGGCATTTGCAACAGGTCTTTCTTCCCCGGCACCAGATTACACTCGAAAGGCCGGAAAATAGGAAATAAAAGCTAACTTTCGGGAATGTTCGGCAGTGAGATCACATACGACCGGCAGCGGACTGCGGCCTTCAGCGGGCACAGGAAAATAGTGCCTCCCCGTCAGGGGGCCCTCTTCAGCGGGAATAGCAACACGGCCGGGGAATATCTTTCGGGCATCGCGGCCAGGCTCGATACTGCGGTCGGGAACCTGATGGAGGAGGGGTTCGATACATTTCTGTGCGGAATGGCCGCCGGGTTCGACCTGATGGCGGGCCTTGCCGTATGCAGGCGGATAGCGGCCGGCCGGCAGGCGAACCTGATCGCCCTTATCCCATTTCCGGGGCAGGCTGACCGCTTCCGCCCGCAGGACAGGGAGGCCTACCGGAAGATTCTCTCATTTTGCCGGTCGGAAGTGATAGTGTCTCCCCAGTACCGCCGTGACTGCTTCCACCGCCGCAACGACCTTTTAGTGAATCACAGTTCGGCCCTGATCTGCTACTATGACGGAAGCCCGGGGGGGTACACACTATACCGTTAAAAAAGCGCTCTGCCAGGGACGGAGGGTAGTGAATATTTATCAGGCCGTATAGAAAACAGCAAAGGCTGTAAAATAATGGCTGGGTAATATGTAATGTCCGTAAACCGTCAAATACCCCGCCCATGCGGCCCTAAAATGCCGGCGGCGCTAATCTTCGCGCCGCCGGTCTCTATTTTTTGGAATCCTTTTCGTCCTTTTTGGCTATTATCCCGCGGGCCTCTTCGAGGGTGAGTGCGGCGGGATCCTGTTTGCGCGGGATCGGGTAGTTTTTCTTTTTGTATGATATGTAGGGGCCGTATCGCCCTTTGAGAACGAGCAGCTCCGGTTCTTCGGGGAAAGTCACCAGCGGGGTTTTTGCATCCTTCTCCTTTTGCTTTTTCTGCTCGATCAGCTCCCGGGCACGTTCCAGGGTGATCGAATAGGGATCGTCGCTTTTTTCGAGCGATGTGAACTTACCGTCGTAACGCACGTAGGGCCCGAACCGTCCGATGCTTACCACCACCTCCCCACCGTCCAGCTCCCCCAGGGTGCGCGGTAGCGAGAAGAGCTCCAGGGCCTCCTGGAGCGTTATAGAAGCGATCAGTTGGTCTTTGCGCAAGCTTGCATAGCGGGGCTTTTCGCCCTCATTTTCGATCTGCACTATGGGGCCGTAGCGGCCGATGCGGGCCGAGACCTGTCCACCCGTGGCCGGGTCGGTACCCAGCACCCTCACCTTGTTGATCTTCTGGGGGTCGGTATTTTCGAGTGCAGCTTCTACCTCAGGGTGAAACCTGTTGTAGAACTCCCCGATCATATCCGTCCACGACTGGCTGCCCTCGGCGATCTCGTCGAACTCCTTTTCCACCTTCGCGGTGAAATTATAATCGAGTATATTGGCGAACTGCGATTCGAGGTAGTCATTCACCAGCATCCCGATGTCGGTCGGGGAGAGGCGGTTCTTTTCGCGGCCCGTGGTTTCGCAGGCCTTGGAGGACTTCACCTCACCCTTTTCCAGTTTCAGCACCTCATATTCCCGTTTTACCCCGTCGCGGTTCTGTTTGATTACATAGCCGCGGTTTATCACGGTGCTTATCGTGGGAGCGTAGGTCGAAGGTCGGCCGATGCCCAGCTCTTCGAGCCGCCGCACCAGCGATGCCTCGCTGTAACGCGGCGGAGCCTTGGTAAAGCTCTGGGTAGCCGTAATGTTCTTATATTCTACGACGTCGCCCGGGACCATTTGCGGAAGCAGCGCCTGCTCGTCGCCGGAAGGTTCGTCGTCGTGCGACTCGGTGTAGAGTTTGAGGAAACCGTCGAATAGCACGACCTCGCCGGTGGCCGTGAAATGTTCCGAAAGATTCGACCCGTCGATCTTTACGATCGTCTTTTCAATCTGGGCCGGTGCCATTTGCGAGGCCACGGCGCGTTTCCATATAAGTTCGTACAGCTTCCTTTCGGCCGGGGTTCCGCCCTCGAGTGTGCTGCGGTCGAAATAGGAGGGCCGGATCGCTTCGTGGGCTTCCTGGGCTCCCTTCGTCCCGGTTTTGTAGTTGCGCGTATGGGAATAAGGTGCACCGAACAGCTTTACTATCTCCTCTTTCGAGGCCGCGAGGGCTTGTTTGGAGAGGTTGACCGAATCGGTACGCATGTAGGTTATAAGCCCGTTCTCGTACAACCGCTGGGCCGTTGCCATGGTTTGCGATACCGACATTCCTAGCTTGCGGGAGGCCTCCTGCTGGAGTGTAGAGGTGGTGAAGGGCGGGGCGGGAAACCGTTGCCCCGGCTTTTTCTCGACCGACTCGACCGTAAAGGTCGAAGCGGAGCACGATTCGAGGAACCGTTGTGCCTGGTCGTGCGTTTCGAAGCGCTTGTTGAGCTCGGCCCTGAAAAGTATCTTTTTAAGGTCTGCCGTATTGTAGAAAAGGGCCGAGACGCGGTAATACTGCGTGGGTGTGAAATCCAGTATCTCCCTTTCGCGTTCCACCACGAGCCTGACGGTTACACTCTGCACCCTACCGGCGCTGAGCGACGGCTTTACCTTTCGCCACAACAGGGGCGAAAGTTCGAAACCCACTATTCGGTCGAGAACCCTGCGCGCCTGCTGGGCATTGACAAGGTTCATATCGAGTGTGCGGGGATTTTCCACTGCATCGAGGATCGCCCCTTTGGTGATCTCGTGGAACACAATCCGTCGGGTGGTCTCCACCGGAAGACCCAGTACCTGTGTGAGGTGCCAGGCGATGGCTTCCCCTTCGCGGTCTTCATCGGAGGCGAGCCATACGGCCTTGGCCGATTTGGCCGCTTTGGCGAGTTCGGGCACGACTTTCTTCTTGTCGGGCGAGACTTCGTAGGTGGGGGTAAAACCGTGCTCTATGTCGATGCCGAGGTCTTTCTTGGCGAGGTCGCGGATGTGTCCGTAACTGGATTTTACCGTAAATTCCTTTCCGAGGAATTTTTCGAGAGTCTTAGCCTTTGCAGGCGACTCGACTATTACTAAGTTTTCGTGCATAACTGTCTATATGCAAAAATCAATATTTTTCTGTCCGCATCCGCGCGGGGCGGTTAAAAAAGAGAAAACCTAAAGGGTACTTTAGGTTTGGTCTCTTCCGGGCGGTTACTGGTCTATCGTTTTCTTTAGCAGCGTATATGTCAGCTTTAGCTGTATCGCCGTTTTGGGCGGATCTCCGACCCCGTTCCAGTAGGGGTTTTGGATAGCGACCTGTGACGGGGTGAAGAGCACGTCCGAGGTAGCCCCGGGAGCCAGCCATACCTGTTTGGGGGTATCCTCGTCGGTGAGCAGGTCGCGGATGTACATCGTGATGTCCATTTCGTAATAACCCGTGGCACGGTTTATATAGCCGCCATAGCTGAGCGAAGTGCTGTATGCCTGTTCGTACACATAATTGTAGTCGGGTATATGGTACGGTTTCCGTCCGCCGAAAGTCACCGTATTGTCGGGATTATCTTCGTCGTAGTCGTCGTATCCGCTGTAATCGTAGTACATCCCGAGCCGGGTGGGGGCTTTGTCGAGTTTGTCGACGTCGTTTCCGTCTTCGAGCCATACGTAGAGCCTGGCCCTGTTCACATTGAGGATTCTCTCTTCACCTTCATAGACCGACAGGGCCCGCAGGTTGTCGATGAAATCCCCGTCGAGGTCGAGGTAACCGGCCACCCCCAACAGGCCCTGTATATATATGGGCGATTGGTTTGCGAGGGTTCCGCTCACGAAATCGTCGGTGTCGACGAAGTCGTCCGGATCGACCAGACTACCAGCGTAGCTTCGTTCCAGTACCATCACATTGGTGTTCGCATCCTCGTAATAGTTGTCGAAGAAGGAATAAATGACCGGGTACCGGCTATTGGATGAGTCGTTGGTAAAGATGTTCTTTATGTGGTAGGTGACCCCGTCGTGTGTGTCGGTATCGGGTTCGTCGTCGTCCTCGTCCCACGTATCTTCCGGATCGTCCGGGTTGTAGTGGTTATGGCCGCAAATAAAGAAATAGGTCTCGTCCGTGAGGTAGCCGTAAGAAGAATCGTACGAGGCCATGGGCGAGATGACATAGAGCGCGGAGTTTTTCGGAGCCTCCACCTCGTCGGGACTCGGGGTAATATAGAATCCCTTGAACATCTCCCGGAAGGCGTCGAAAAGCCCCTCTTCCTGGTAGAGGAGGGTATCCACATCGATGAGCTCCTGCAGGAATATCTCTCCGGCCGGCTCGACGTTCAGCCGTACGTCCGCGCTGCCGACCTGTTTGCCCCTCATGGAGAAAGAGAAGAGCGGATCGGTCATGTTGGCGCATGTATCTGCCAGGAATTTTTCACCCAATGGCACCGGATAGTAAAAAATCCGATCTCCGTTGGGAAGGTCTTTAGTCATCTGGTAGACGTAGAATTTCTGGTCGACGGTGGTATCTCCGTGGATCTCGGTTATTTCCAACCGAAGGAAAACGGAGTCGATATGGGGTTTGAAACCGTAGTAATTGCTGCTGCTCCCGAAAGAGGAAGGGACGAACTGTATGAGGGCGCCGGAGCGGATATGGCCGAAGCCGTCCGTCTGATAATTTCCCAGCACCATCCTGTTCAGCTGGTCGACGGGCATATCCGTGTTGAAGGCCATGTAGCTCTTGATCCCTCCGACAATATCCTCGGTGAAGACCATCTCCTTGTCGTCGGGCAGAAAGCCGAGACCGAGCTGGTCGTCTACGTCGACACAGCCGGCGAAAAAAGCGCTTGCAAAAATGACGATGGAGAAAGAAGGGAGAAAAAATCGTTTAAAGCAGTCCTTCATAGAATTTCTGATAAGTGTCCAAATAAGCTGTATCCGACTTGTCCTGATACTCCAGCACGGGTTTCCCCGACTGTTTCAGCCATCCTGCAATTTGCGCTCCCGGATCTTCAGTCTCCATGATCACACCGTCGGACTGTTGTATAACGAACTCGATCAGGTTTTCGTATGATGGGTGTGAAATTAATTCCAATTTGTCGGCGGGAACGCCCTCGCTGGCGATCTTCGAGGCAAAATTGGGATCCAGTTCGCCGGGAAACCGGTCGCCGTAGAGCGAGGTTACGATTTTGGTGTTGCGGAACAGCGGGTCGTCGTCGAAGACATAGCGCAGGTATATCGGAACCACGGAGGTGAACCACCCGTGACAGTGGACTATCGCGGGTTCCCACCTGAGTTTCTTAACCGTTTCGAGTACGCCGCGGGCAAAGAATATGGCCCTTTCGTCATTGTCCGGGAAATAATTGCCGGCGGCGTCGGTGAGCATATATTTGCGGCTGAAATAGTCGTCGTTGTCGATAAAGTATATCTGGACGCGGGCGGAAGGGATCGAGGCTACCTTGATTATCAGCTGGTGGTCGTTGTCGTCGATTATCAGGTTCATTCCCGAAAGGCGGATAACCTCGTGCAGCTGGTTGCGCCTTTCATTTATATTGCCGTACCGCGGCATGAAGGTGCGTATCTCGTTGCCTTTTTCCTGCATCGACTGAGAAAGTGTCCTGCATAGCTTAGACATGCCTGTCTCGGGTAGGTAGGGAGTTATTTCCTGACAGACGTAGAGAATTTTGCAGTTGCTCATCAGTGGTTACTTTTTCGACGATTCGACCACAAAGATACGAAGAATTTGCCGAAAACCCAGACGGGACGGCTAAACTTTCGAAAATAAACCCTTTATGAACCCCCGTACGGGGCGTCAGGGCCCTGCTGCCTGCCCAGGACGGCCTCTATTTCGGCCAGCTCGGCGTCGGTAAAATGGAGCTGTTCCAATGCCCCGAGATTGTCTTCGAGCTGGGCCGGGGAGCTGGCACCCACCAGTACGCTGGCCGTAATATCCGACCGGAGCAGCCACGCTATGGCCATTTGAGCGAGGGTCTGTCCCCGACCCGATGCGATCGCATCGAGCCGCCCAACCTTTTCTATTACCTCGCCGCTCACCTGCTCCCTTCGAAGGAACCCGGTACTTCGTGCGGCCCGCGACCCCTCGGGAATTCCGTCGAGGTATCTGTCCGTGAGAAGTCCCTGGGCCAGGGGCGAGAATGCTATGAGGCCCACTCCCTCGTGCCGGAGCACTTCGGTGAGCCCCTGCTCGGGGAAACGCTCGAACATGGAATATTTCACCTGGTGTATCAGACACGGGGTGCCGTTCCGGCGCAGGATCTCCACTGCGCGCCGGGTGTGATCGGGATCGTAGTTCGATATTCCGGCATAGAGGGCTTTCCCGCGACGCACGATGTCAGACAGGGCGCCCATCGTCTCGTCGAGGGGTGTCTGCGGGTCGGGACGGTGGGAATAAAAGATGTCCACGTAGTCGAGCCCCATGCGGCGCAGGCTCTGGTCGAGGCTCGCCATAAGGTACTTCCGGCTTCCCCAGTTGCCATAGGGGCCGGGCCACATATCGTAGCCGGCTTTGGTCGAAATAATAAGTTGGTCGCGGTAAGCTCCCAGCCCGTCGCGCAGTATTTTGCCGAAATTCACCTCGGCACTTCCCGGTGCCGGCCCGTAGTTGTTCGCAAGGTCGAAATGGGTGATCCCGTGGTCGAATGCCGTGAATGCTATCCGGCTGTAATTTTTATATTTGTCGACACTCCCGAAATTATGCCACAGCCCGAGGGAGACGGCCGGAAGTAACAGCCCGCTCGCACCGCAGCGGCGGTACTGCATCTTTTCATACCTGTTGTCGGCGGCTGTGTATTTTTCCTTTCCCATAGTTTACTGACTTCATGTATTTCCATGCAATATAGAAATAATCCCGCGTACTTTGTGGCCTAATAAAGAAAAAGGCGGATAAATATATCCGCCCCTTTGCGGGAAATAATCCCTTATCGGTCTTGAACCATTTAACGCTATACGATGCCTTCGGCCAGCATGGCGTTGGCTACCTTGATGAAACCTCCGATGTTGGCACCCTTAACATAATTTACCGTGCCGTCCGGCTGGGTTCCGTATTTGACGCAGGTGTCGTGGATGTCGCTCATAATGCTTTGCAGCTTTTCGTCCACCTCTTCGCGTGTCCATTTCAGGCGGATCGAATTTTGGGTCATTTCGAGGCCCGAGACGGCGACCCCGCCCGCATTGGCCGCCTTTCCGGGGCCGAAGAGGATGCCGGCCCTGTGATACGCATCGATCGCCTCGGGTGTGCTGGGCATATTGGCCCCTTCTGCCACGCAGATACATCCGTTAGAGACAAGCGTTTCGGCCTCCCGGCCGCTGATCTCGTTCTGGGTCGCGCAGGGAAGGGCGATGTCACACTTAACACCCCAGGGGCGCTCGCCCGGGAAATACTCGGCGGATGGATATTTTTCGGCATATTCGCTCATACGGCCGCGGAATATGTTTTTGAGCTCCTTTACATATTCCAGCTTTTTGGGATCGATCCCGTCCGGATCGTATATATAGCCGCTGGAATCGGACAGGGTGACGACCTTCGCGCCGAGCTGGGTGGCCTTCTCTACCGCATACTGCGCCACATTTCCCGAGCCGGAGACTGCGACGGTCTTACCTGCGAAGCTGTCTCCCCGCGTTGCGAGCATGGCTTGGGCGAAGTAGCAGGTGCCGTAGCCGGTGGCTTCGGGACGTATGAGTGACCCGCCCCAGTCGAGGCCTTTACCCGTGAGGGTGCCGGTGAACTCGTTGCGAAGGCGCTTATACTGGCCGAAGAGGAACCCGATCTCGCGGGCACCCACGCCGATGTCCCCTGCCGGAACATCGGTGTCCTGACCCACATGTCTCTGGAGCTCGGTCATGAAGCTCTGGCAAAACTTCATCACCTCGTTGTCGGACTTGCCTTTGGGGTTGAAGTCGGAACCTCCCTTGCCGCCCCCCCATCGGGAGCGTCGTGAGGCTGTTCTTGAACACCTGTTCGAAGGCGAGGAATTTCAGAATTCCCAGATTCACGCTTGCGTGGAAGCGCAGTCCCCCTTTATATGGGCCTATGGCGCTGTTCATCTGCACCCGGAACCCCTTGTTGATCTCTACCTCCCCGCGGTCGTTCATCCACGGAACGCGGAACATGATTACGCGCTCGGGTTCGGCTATACGTTCGAGAACCTTCATCTTCATAAGCTGCGGGTTCTCCACGATGTAGGGGGCCAGGCTTTCGACCACCTCCTGCACCGCCTGGTGAAATTCGGGCTCGCCCGGGTTCTTGGCTTTTACGTTGGCCATAAACGTATCTACGTACTGCCTTACCTGTGTTTCCATAGTTTTGCTTTCGATTTGTCTGTTTTCGATTCGGTTCAGGTCTGCAAAATTAATTCAAAATG
>JAJBVJ010000255.1 GCA_020859875.1 Rikenellaceae bacterium | reverse complement strand
ACGGCAGAGATAAAAATGCCCCGGGGTACCCCGGGGCATTTTTATCTCTGCCGTACAAAATTCGATCCGCCGGATCATTCCCACTCTATGGTAGCGGGCGGTTTTGAACTTATATCGTAAACCACGCGGTTGATACCTTTGACCTTATTGATAATATCGTTCGATACGCGGGCGAGGAAGTCGTAGGGAAGGTGTACCCAGTCTGCAGTCATGCCGTCGGTAGAGGCCACCGCACGCAGGGCTACGCAATTCTCGTATGTTCTCTCGTCGCCCATTACACCCACGGACTGTACGGGAAGCAGTATGGCTCCCGCCTGCCAAACACTGTCGTAGAGTCCTTCCCGTTTTAGAGAGTCGATAAATATCTTGTCCGCCTCCTGGGTTATGCGCACCTTCTCGGCCGTGACCTCTCCGAGAATACGAATCCCGAGACCCGGACCGGGGAACGGGTGCCGGCCAAGCAGTTCGGGGTTAATACCGAGGGCTTTACCCACGCGGCGAACCTCGTCCTTAAAGAGAAGCCGGAGAGGTTCGACTACTTTCAGATTCATTTTTTCGGGAAGGCCGCCGACGTTGTGGTGGGACTTTATCGTTGCCGAAGGGCCGTTCACCGAGACCGATTCGATAACATCCGGATATATGGTTCCCTGGGCGAGCCAACTCACATCCCGGATCCGGTGGGCCTCCTGGTCGAAAATCTCGATGAATTTGCCACCGATAATCTTTCTCTTCTGCTCGGGATCGGTTACACCACGCAGGCCCGAAAGGAATGTCTCTGCGGCATCGACCCCGACCACGTTCAGACCCATACCTTTATAAGATTCGAGTACGTTTTCGAATTCGTCCTTGCGGAGCAGGCCGTTGTTGACAAATATACAGGTGAGGTTCCCGCCGATCGCCTTATTGAGCAATACCGCGGCAACGGTGGAATCGACACCACCCGATAACCCTAAAACGACCTTATCGCTCCCGACCTGTCCGCGAAGGTTCCGGACGGTCTCTTCGATAAAAGATGCAGGCGTCCAACTCTGCGAACAGCCGCAAATGTCCACCACGAAATTTTTTAGCAATTTCGCCCCTTCGGTCGAGTGGTAAACTTCGGGGTGGAACTGGATTCCCCAGGTCGGCTCACCCTCGATGGCATAGGCTGCCACCCGGACGTCCGGGGTACTGGCTATAACCCGATAACTATCGGGAATCCTGGCAATCGTGTCGCCGTGCGACATCCAAACCTGCGAATTTTCGGAAAGGCCGCAAAGAAGCGGGTCGGCGCAGGCTACCGTCAGCATCGCCCGTCCATACTCGCGGGTATTGCTCGGGGCCACTTCGCCACCGAAATGGTGTGACATATATTGAGCACCGTAACAAACTCCCAAAAGGGGAAGGGAGCCCTTGATCCCCGACAGATCTACCTTCGGGGCATTTTGGTCGCGCACCGAAAACGGACTTCCGGACAGGATAACCCCCTTAACAGAGGTGTCGGGCGCCGGGAAACGGTTGTAGGGATAGATTTCGCAATAAACGTTCAGCTCCCTTACCCTGCGGGCGATCAGCTGTGTATATTGAGAACCGAAATCGAGTATCAATATTTTTTCTTCCATGGGAGTAGTTTATTTCGAGCGGTCAAGTCCTTATTCGGGCGCCGCACTCTTTCTCGAGCCGGCTGATTATATTATTCATAACGCGGTCTATATCTCTTTCCTGAAGGGTTCGAGTATTATCTTCGATAATAAACGAGAGGGCGTAGGATTTTTTGCCGGCGGGAAGTTTGTCGCCCTGGTAAACATCGAACAGGGATACGCTCGTAAGCAGTTTCCGTTCGGCCGACATTGCCGCCTTGCGGAGATCGTGGAACGTCGTCTCCTGATCCACCAGAAGGGCCAGATCGCGCCGGACTTCGGGGTATTTCGATAGCTCCCCGACATTTACAGTATGTTTGCGTGTGGCTTTAATCAGCAGGCCGAAGTCCATCTCCATATAATAAACCGGCTGGCTTATACCGAATTTGGTCAGATATTCACTGCTTATACTACCCATCGCAAGCAGATGTTTGCCGTTAATATTTACCCGGAGTCCATCCGCGTATTGTTCCCCCTCGAGAGTATCGGTCTGGAGTGAGTAAATATCGAGTCCGAAACGCTTTAGCAGGGTTTCAACCACGCCTCTCAGGGTGGAAAAGTCGCCCGGGCGGGAGGGCTCGTTCCAGGTGGGCTGGTGCCGGTCGCCGGTAATACAGACGGCGAGCGAACGGGTCTCACGGTATGGCGCCAACGGGCCTTCGTCCTTTTTGGAGGCTTCGTATTTATATACATTCCCGAATTCGTAGAGTTTGAGGTCGGTATTTCGCCGGTTGGAATTCAGCTCCACCGCCTCGAGCAACCCGAATAGTAATGTCTGCCGCATCACCCCGAGGTCGGCACTGAGCGGATTGAGTATATGGACACAGTCTGACTGCGGAAGGCTTTGGCTGCCCTCGTAATAAGACGACCTGGTGAGAGAATTGCTCATCGCCTCGGCAAATCCCTGGGCCGTAAGCATTTCGGCGGCCATGTCGGTTAGCTTGTCCGCATCGGGCGACGGTGAATAGGAAATTGTCGAATTTACATGCTGTGGTATCTCGATATTATTGTAGCCGTGAATGCGCAGGATATCTTCTATAAGGTCGGCCGGCCGCTGAACGTCCACCCTGTATGGCGGAACCGCAACATTAAGGATCTCTTGGGTTTCACTATCGATCCGGATATCGAGTGCGGCAAGGATCGATTTTACTGTAACGGCAGGTATTTCCTTCCCGATAAGCCTTGCCATAAAGGGAAGAGAAAGTGTAAACCTGAAAGGCATCACAGGGGCTGGGTAGATGTCCGTAATATCGGAAGATATATTGCCCCCGGCATACTCTTTTATCAATAGTGTGGCGCGTTTGAGCGCATAGATCGCCATTTCGGGGTCGGCACCGCGTTCGAAACGGAAAGAACTGTCGGTACTGAGCCCGTGGCGGCGTGCGGTCTTTCGCACCCGGCGGGGATCGAAATAGGCACTTTCAAGGAAAACCGCCGTCGTCCGGTCGCTCACACCCGAATCGAGGCCCCCGAATACTCCTCCGATGCACATGGGCCCTTCGGCGTGACATATCATTAGATCCTCTTCGGAAAGCACTCTTTCGACCTGGTCGAGGGTGGTGAATTCGGTGCCCTCGGCGGTAGTCCGCACGACGATCTTGTCGCCCTCGATCTTGTCGGCATCGAAGGCGTGGAGAGGCTGGCCCACCTCGTGAAGCACGAAGTTGGTAATATCCACGACATTGTTCTTCGGATTTATCCCGATTGCACGAAGGCAGTTCTGCATCCATTCGGGGGAGGGGGCAATCTCGATATCGGTGATGGTGATTCCGGTATAACGGGGAGCTCCATCCGCATCATGAACCTCCACTTTAATTTCACGGCCTTTACGCCCAACGGCAAAGTCTTTTACCGATGGGAGAAGTAGCTCGCACGGCATACCGTGGGCCTTCAGATATGCGGCCAGGTCGCGTGCAACCCCGTAATGGGAGGCCGCGTCGGCACGATTTGGCGTCAATCCTATTTCGATTATGTAATCGTCTTTCAATTCGAAAATTTCCGAGGCGGGAGTGCCGTTGGGCTTCTCGGTGTCGATTACCATAATGCCTTCGTGGTTGTCGCCGATTCCCAATTCATCTTCGGCACATATCATCCCCAGCGATTCTACACCGCGTATCTTACTTTTCTTTATTTTGAAACCTTCCTCTTCCCCTTTCGGGTAAAGAGTGGTGCCGACGGTCGCCACCGGTACCTTTTGTCCCACCGCCACATTCGGGGCTCCGCAAACAATTTGCAGGGGTTCTACTTCCCCGATATCGACCCTCGTAACCTTTAGTTTGTCCGCGTCGGGATGTTTTTCGCAGCTGAGGATTTCGCCGAGAACCACTCCCGCCAATCCTCCCCGGACGGATTCCCGTTTGACGAGGGAATCGACCTCGAGCCCTATGTCGGTAAGGATTACGGACATCTGCTCGGGCGAAAGGCCGCACTTTATATATTCGGTAAGCCAGTTGTATGAAATTGTCATTCGTACCTGTTTTAAAATCCCGCGAAAGATACGAAATTAACAGGTATTTTCGTCAGTCACCGTTTTAAAATCGCTATCCGGAAAGTGCCCAAGTGGTGGGAAAAGCAAGGAGGCGAAAGCTATTCGAAATCAAAGCCGGAATTGACCGCCCGAGAATGCCGCATTAAACATCGGTACTACAGCGGAGATCATATATTCTCCGTCTGCCGTTCCCAATGTAGGGCACGGGGCAGTTCGTGCATATTATAGCGGGAAGCCATAGCGGAACCGTATGCTCCGGCAGTTTTGATCGACACCAGGTCGCCGCGGCGAAGTTCCGGAAGCGTGATCCCCCTTGCAAATGTATCGGTCGACTCGCAGACCGTTCCGCCGATGGTATACTGCGATTCCCTTCGTCCGGCACCGTCGAGGTTCTCGATGGAGTGGTGCGACTGGTAGAGTGCAGGGCGGATCAGTTCCGTCATACTGCCGTCGAGCAGTGCCACGTTTTTTCCGGCCGAATTGATCTTGGTAAAGAGTACCCGGGAAATAAATTCCCCGCACTGCCCGACGAGCGAACGGCCCAATTCGAAATGAACCTCCGTATCTTTGCCGACATTCAAATTTCTGGCAAAAATATCGAAATACGTTTCGAAATCGGGGATGGGGTGCTCTTCCGGACGGTTGTAATCGATACCGAGCCCGCCACCGAGATTTATATGTTTGAGATCGAACCCTCGGGAAACGAAATATTCAAAAAGGGTGTTGGCCCGGCGGCAAAGGTATTCGAATACTTTTAGTTCGGTAATCTGCGAACCTATATGGAAATGTATGCCGGTAATGTTTATGTTATTCAGTGAGCCGGCTTCGGCAGCTATCTCGTCTATCTCTTTATATGATATTCCGAATTTGCTGTCTGCCTGGCCCGTGGAAATTCCTTTATGGGTGAGCGGGTCTACATCCGGGTTAAGCCGGAAAGCGACGTCCGCCTTCATGCCGATGCCGGCGGCAATGTCGTTTATTACTCTCATCTCCTGCCTCGACTCGCAGTTGAATGCGAATATTTGCTGCCGGATCGCATACTCGATCTCTTCGTCCGTTTTGCCGACACCGGCATACACTACATCGGAGGGTGCGAAGCCGCACTCTATCGAATAGCGGACTTCGTTCCCGCTTACGCAGTCCGTTCCGAAGCCATGATCGTGTATGCATTCGACGATCACGGGGTCGAAATTGGCCTTCAGTGCATAATGGACTTTATAGCCGTAGCGGCCCGACGCCTCGCGGGCGCTTTCGAGAGTACGCCGGAGCAGATCCATATCGTACAGGTAGAGCGGGGTGCGCTCCTGGTGCAACCGCTCTTTTATCTTACTGCTCAGCATCGGTTTTGGGTAAAGAGACTGTTGTTAAGGCTTTGGAGAACTTCTCTTTTGTGCCGTGTATCCACCAGCATGGCGATGCTTCGGTGACTGGCGCCGTAGGAAATCATTTTCAGCGGGACACCGTTAATTCCTTTCATTATGGTTTCGGCCAGCCCCCTTTGCTGGTGCTCGAGATTACCTACAAGACATACGATAGTGTTGTTCTTTTCGATCTCTATCTTCCCGAGCCCTTCCAGGTCTTTCACTATCTCTTCGAGATGGCAGTCGCTGTCGATCGTAAGTGATACGGCGACTTCGGAGGTGGTTATCATATCGATCGGAGTGCGGTGGTGTTCGAAAATTTCGAACACCTTTCGAAGGAAACCGTATGCCATGAGCATACGTGCGGAATATATGCGGATTACCGTGATCCCGTCTTTAGCCGCTACGGCATGGAAAATGCGCGAGTTATCCTCTGCTTCGGAGATCATCGTCCCCTCGGCATCGGGATCCATGGTGTTCTTCAAAAAGACGGGTATGCCCCGGTCTTTGCACGGCTGAATTGTTGCCGGGTGTAGTATCTTGGCCCCGAAATATGCAAGCTCCGCCGCTTCGTCGAAACTCATGCGGGGGATAGGGTAGGTGTTCTCGACGAACCTCGGATCGTTGTTATGCATCCCGTCGATATCCGTCCATACCTGTACTTCGGCTGCATTTATGGCCCCGCCGACAAGGGCTGCGCTGTAATCGCTGCCGCCGCGCCCCAGATTATCTGTATTTCCACTCGAGTCGGAGCAGATAAACCCTTGTGTAATATAATAGGTGTCGGGATCGGTTACAAGCTGCCGCAGTTTATTCTCGCACAGGGTCATATCGACTTTCTCCTCATAGTCCTTCCTTATGAAGTCCGGTGCGTGCAGCAGGACGGCTCTCTGTCCCGCCTCTTTCATATAGCAGGTGAAAATATAAGAAGTGAGCAGTTCCCCCTGCGCCAATATTATTTTCTCGGATTTCGGGCCGTACCCGGTAACTTCGGTTCTGATAATATCTAAAGTTTGGGCCGTACGTTTCAGCGCATCTTCTCTATCCTCAAGCAGTTCGCAGATGCACCGGGCATATTTTCCCCGGATCATAGAGAACAGTTCTTCCAGCTTCGGGTCTTTCGGATCCTTTTCCGCCCGCGAGGCAATCTCGACCAGCGCATTAGTCGTTCCCGACATGGCGGATAGTACGGTCACAGTAGATTTTTCCGCTATGACTATCTCGGCGACCTTGCGTATATTCCCGGCCGAACCGACCGAAGTGCCTCCGAACTTTAAAACTTTAGACATATAATAAAATGAAACAGTACGTTAAAAATTTCCTTTATTTGTTTACTTTTCGCAAAAATACGGGAAAATAGTTGTATTTGATTTAAAAAATAGTTTTTTTTGCAACATCGGGTACGAAAGTACGATTTTTTACAGTGGAGGTATCCGTATGTTTTAAAACCCAAAATCACCTTCAGATGATCACCATACCCAACGCAGTAGAAGAAGTTATCAAAATGAAGCCGTTTCTCGAGAGTGCTCTCGTTGAAGGGCTTGTCAACCTTTCGGCCCTGGCCCGCCAGCTCAAACCGGAGATCGAGAAGAAGGTCGGTAAAGAGGTGAACGACAGCGCCGTAATTATGGCTCTGAACCGGCTGGTTCCCCGGCTGGAATTGATGTCCGCTATGAAATTTAAAAAAGTAGTACAAAATATAGGCGATATTATAGTCCGCTCGAATCTTGCCGACTACGCTTTCAATAATTCCCCGACCCTTTATGAGCGGCAGGCCGAACTTCTGGAGCGGGTCAGGACTATGAAAGACCTTTTCTGCACATTCTCGCAGGGTATTTACGAGACCACGCTCGTAGTCAGCAGTGCCATAGCGCCAATTGTAGAGGAAATCTTCGCCAGGGAAACCCTCATAGCCAAGACCGACACCCTCTCGTCCATTACGGTCAAACTACCGCAGGACAATACCGTCTGCCCGGGAGTTTATTACTATATCTTTAAGGAACTGGCCTGGGACAATATCAATATTGCAGAGGTAATCAGCACTACCAACGAATTTACGGTAGTGGTCAGCGACGAAGACATACACCGCGCATTCACCATACTCATGGAAGCCAAGAAGACGGCGGGGATATAAAGTCAGAAAATAAAGGGCTCGCTCCAGTCGAGAACAATCATGTCCGCTATTGCCGACGCGGCGAATATAATGCTGGAAATCCCGTTTATTATCCCGAAAGAAGCGGCGATCCGGGAGGTCTTGGTAGGCCGGAAAACGAAATGTTGGAGTATCAATAATGCGATGAATACCGCGCCTCCCGTCCAATATATCCATCCCGCATTCACATACCTACCCAGAATATATACGGCATAAGCCGTTATCATATGTAATATAAGGCTTATCCAGACAGCCCCCGTTGGGTTGAATCTTGCGGGAACCGAATGCAGTCCGTGCTCCCTGTCGAAGTGTGCATCCTGCAGGGAATAAAGAATATCGAATCCACCCACCCATGTAAGCACGATCGAAGCGAGGATCATGGGAACCACCGCCACGGTGCCGGTTACGGCGATGTACGCGCCCACAGGGGCTATCGCAAGGGCAGTGCCCAGCACGATATGCGACCATGCGGTAAAACGTTTGGTAAAGCTGTAACCCGTGATTATAAAAAGTGCCACAGGAGCCAGTAGTAACGTGAGTTTATTTATCGTGGCCGCAACGACCAGGAAACCCACAGCATTAGCAGCAGTGAAAAGTACCGCCGCTTTGGGAGCTATTTTTCCCGCAGGTATCTCCCGGCCTGCCGTCCGCGGGTTGTCGGCAGCGATCTTGCGGTCTGCCCACCGGTTGAATCCCATTGCGGTATTGCGGGCAAAGACCATACATAAAAGTATTTGAATCAGTAGGATCCATTGGAATTCAGCTCCGGTCGAAAGAAGGGCGTACACATAGCCTGCCATGGCAAACGGAAGTGCGAACACGGTGTGGCCGAACTTTACCAGCGAGAGATATTTAGAAACGGTAGATAACATATACGATTTATCATTTGCCTGCCGAACAAGGCTACGGCCAAGGGTCAAAGATAGGGAGACTATCCAAAATTTGCTAACTTTGTGCCTGCAAAGACTCGAGGTGCCCTGCGATTCGGAGAACGGGGCGGGCACTGAAGATAACATTAACGAATGAAAAATATACGTAATTTCTGCATAATAGCTCATATCGACCACGGTAAGAGTACACTTGCCGACCGTCTTCTCGAAACAACAAAGACCCTTACAGACAGGCAGCTGCAGGCACAGGTGCTGGACAATATGGATTTGGAAAGGGAAAAGGGAATCACAATCAAGAGCCACGCCATCCAGATGGAATACTACCGCGGCGGCGAGAAATATATCCTTAATTTGATAGATACTCCGGGACACGTCGATTTCTCCTACGAGGTCTCACGTGCCATTGCTTCGTGCGAAGGGGCACTATTGGTCGTGGACGCCACTCAGGGTATTCAGGCTCAGACAATATCAAATCTTTACCTTGCCCTGGGTCAGGATTTGGAGATAATCCCCGTACTCAACAAGATAGATATGGAGGCAGCCATGGTCGACGAGGTAAAAGACCAGATCGTGGACCTTTTAGGATGCGGCCACAAGGATATTCTGGCTGCTTCGGGCAAAACGGGCGAAGGTGTGGATGCCATCCTGGAAGCTATTATCGACCGGATTCCCGCCCCCGAAGGCGATGAGCAGGCACCGCTGCAAGCACTTATATTCGATTCGGTATTCAACCAGTTCCGGGGTATCATAGCCTATTTCCGGATATTCAACGGTACGATAAAAACGGGCGACAAAGTCAAATTCTTCAATACGGGGAGTGAATACGAAGCGGACGAGATAGGTGTCCTGAAACTTAAAATGGACCCCCGGAAAGAGCTTAAAGCCGGTGATGTGGGATATATCATTTCCGGAATCAAGACCTCTGCCGATGTAAAGGTCGGAGATACGATAACCCATGTGAACAATCCCACTACGGAGGCGATATCCGGTTTCGAGGATGTCAAACCGATGGTATTTGCCGGGTTATATCCAGTCGACAACGAAGAATTCGAAGACCTGAGAACCTCGCTCGAAAAACTTCAGCTCAACGATGCTTCGCTTACGTTCGAGCCGGAGAGCTCTTTGGCGCTGGGATTCGGGTTCCGATGCGGATTTCTCGGGCTTCTTCATATGGAGATCATCCAGGAGCGCCTCTACCGTGAGTTCGACATGGACGTTATTACCACCGTCCCGAACGTGTCATATAAGGTGTATACGACCAGGGGAGATGTACTCGATGTGCACAATCCTTCGGGACTTCCCGATCCGTCGACGGTCGATCGGATCGAGGAACCATATATTCTGGCGCAGATAATCACAAAAACGGAATTCCTGGGCAACGTCATAAAACTCTGTATCGACAAGCGCGGGGAAATGAAGAACCAAACCTTCATTACACAAGACAGGGTGGAGGTTAACTTCGATATGCCCCTTTCGGAGATAGTCTTCGACTTTTACGATAAGCTGAAAAGCATTTCCCGCGGGTATGCCTCGTTCGATTACCACCAGACCGGCTACCGCGAGAGCAAGCTTGCCAAACTAGATATTCTGCTCAACGGCGAACCGGTGGATGCCCTCTCGTCGCTTATTTACCACGAGCACGCATACAGCTTCGGGCGCAGGATGTGCGAAAAGCTTAAGGAACTCATACCGCGCCAACAGTTCGACATCGCGATTCAGGCAGCCATTGGAGCTAAGATTATCGCCCGCGAAACCATAAAGGCCCTCCGCAAAGACGTTACGGCAAAATGTTACGGGGGAGACATAACCCGAAAACGAAAACTACTCGAGAAGCAAAAGAAGGGAAAGAAACGAATGCGGCAGGTCGGTAATGTAGAAGTGCCGCAGCAGGCGTTCCTGGCCGTACTGAAGATGGATTGATCTTCCTATCGAAAATAAAACTCGCGTCCCCGGCAAACTCCGGGGACGTTTTTTTTACCCCGTTTACCGGTTCCCTGGATGATTTCATAGGTATAGTTCTTGCTTAAATATATCGGATAATCTAATAAGCAATGTAGAATGGATACGAAAGTACAGCCGGGCTCCCGCAAAGCCGACGAGAAATACAGGATAACGGTTACTGCAGACGGACCCTATATGGTTTACGGCAGTCCGGCAATGGATCAACAGTTTATAGAGAACGACGAAGACGGGTTCAGTTGGACATTCAGCCAGGGCGCAAGTTACGATATGGATGTAGAGCCGGTGGCACTCTGCCGGTGCGGAGCCTCAAAAGACAAACCCTATTGCGACGGGTCGCATATCACGGCGCAGTGGGATCCGCGCCTGACCGCGAGCCCGGAACCGATCCTTAGCGGTGCGGAGGCCTTTCCCGGCCCGACGCTCACCCTGACGGATAACCAGGATTATTGCGTTTTTGCCCGTTTCTGTGACGGGAAGGGCAGGGTATGGAACCTTGTGGGTCAGTCCGACGATCCCCGGAAAAGGGAATATACCATTTATGAAGCCGACATGTGCCCCAATGGGAGACTGAGTGCTTGGGATAACCGTACGCGGCAGCCGTTCGAGCCCCGTTACGACCCTTCCCTCTCGCTCATTGAGGATAAACCGCTGGCGGTGTCGGGCGGTCTCTGGGTCAGGGGCGGCATTCCTGTCCAGCGGGAGGATGGTTTTACCTATGAGATACGTAACCGCGTGGTACTATGCCGGTGCGGCCAGTCGTCGAGCAAGCCGCGGTGCGACGGTACCCATGCCTCGATGAGGTTCCGCGACGGACTTCCGGATAATCCGGTAAAAAAATAAATACCTATATTTATTATGGAGAAAAGCATAAATTTATGGCACGAATAGAGAACAGGAACGATGTCGACTCCAAATATTTCAGCGCCGTCGAAGATGGCCGCGAAGTAGGAGAAGCGAGTTATTACCTCTCTCCCGGTAGAATCACCATAACGCACGTGGGTGTCGATTATGAGCATCGGGGCAGTGGGCTGGCCACTAAGCTTGTCATGGCGGCGGTCGACTATGCCCGGGAAAACGAACTTTCGGTCGTGCCGATTTGTTCCTATGCCCGCACGGTTTTTAAACGCCATCCGGAAATAAGGGATGTTCTCGACACGGAGACCGAGAGGGTACTTTAAATAAAAAGGCTGCGAAAATTTCTTTCGCAGCCCGGCAAAAATTATATAAGGGGTTTCCGCCTATTCCTCAGGCGTAAGTTCTTCTTCCGTTTCAGCCCCGGCAGCCTCTATTGCATCGATTCCCATCTGGTTATTGAGCAGAAGATTATTACCGTCCGTCCCGCGCGCTGCAGCGGCAGCTTCAACTCCCGACCGGCTCGCTGCAATCTTGCCTTTGGGCATGGTCATTGTCGCTACAAGACTCAGTACGAGGATAGAGATTGCAAGAGTCCATGTGAACTTCTCGAGAAAATCCGAGGTCTGCCTTACTCCCATCACCTGGTTCGAGGCGCCGAAGTTGGCAGCCATTCCGCCTTTTGGGTTCTGGGCCAGCACCGATAGTATTATCAGGACGCTCGCTATCAATATCAGGACAATACAAACTATATACATTGCAATTAAATTAATTTCTGAAACCGTATCCGGCACCTGCCGCCAAATAACTCGGCAAAATAAATACTTTTTTTCCGATATATCAAATCCGTGGGTTCAAAAACCGAGGTTATTTATTCGTCGTCCACTATCCCGAGGACTTCTCCCGTTATTTCGGCAACGTCGTAATCCATCAATTCCAGCCCCTGGTTGCGGTAAATCCTTTCGAGTTCCCCGGTATCGAGATCTTCGTCGGGGATAAAGACGGAACTCTCCTGCGAAACATCCTCCGTGGGGGTATCTTCTTTGGGAACGATCTTTTTATCTCCCGCTGCCAGAAACCGCTCGATCACCCGCACGGTTTGATCACAGCCCGAAGAGATCTCGCTGCTTTGGGTACCGGCGGAGACTTTATGCAGCAGGGCCGCGGGCCATGGCCGGGTCAGAAGCAAAAGGGACAGTTTCGGGTCGGCAGCCCCGGACAGTTCGCAGCGCCTTATCCTGGCCGAAACGAACCACGGGTAGCGGTCGATAACTGAGTCGAGTACGGCCTGATCGGCACTAAAAATATCCTGCATATTTATCGGAGTGTTTTGCATGGTTTCCATTTTAGCGGTGAGACATTTAAATATCCAATTTCACTGCCAACAAGATTCGGCGGTTACCAGTTGGCTACCGCAGCGTTGAAAATATCCTCGATAAGCATATCGACTATTTCCGGGATCAGTGAACTCTCCACATCGGAAAGCATGCTGCTGCTCGGATAGTCGAGGAAAGCGGAAAAGGAGCGTTCGAAATTCCACTGCGGTTCCAGAGCGTTTGCAAACCTTACCCTCACGGTGATGGTCAGGCGGTTTTGTACAGCCTGTTCCGTATCTCCGGAGATCGACGAAGGAGTGGAAGTGTATCCCGTGATCTCCCCTTCGAACGCAAGGTCGCCGTTCTCCCTAACCTCCGACAGCTTTGTCTGCCTCTGAAACCTATCTTTCAAGGCATCCGTAAATTCGGGGCTGAGGATCGGCGCCACCATCGGCGCGTTATTTGGGAAATACTGTACGCTGAAAGTCTTTGCATCCGGATGGATGGATGCACCCGAAAAAGAATAACTTATCTTGCAGCCGGCGATCGCTGCCGCAAATGCGGACAATAGCGCCGCATAAATCAATATTCTTCTAATATTCATCGATTCCCAGATCTTTAATTTTTCTGTAAAGCGTCCTTTCCGAGATAAAAAGTCCTTTTGCGGCGTCTTTACGTTTGCCGTGGTGTTTTTGAAGCGCCTTTACAATGGCCTCCCTCTGGGCCTGCTCCTTGGTCAATGGGGGTGGGGGAGTCTCGTCAGTAATATCCTCGCTGACTGCATCTTCCGGTTCGGATTGTCCGGGCGCAGGGGTGATGATATTTTGCCTGTATGGTTCGTACGGCGCGGCCGGGGAGGGGAGTAACCCTGCAATTTCGATACTTCCGCCTTTTTCTGCCGCCAACTCGGCTACCATCCGTTTTAATTCGGTTATGTCGGCTCGCAGGTCGAAAAATATTTTGTATAGCAGTTCCCGTTCGTTTCCAAAGCCACCGCCTGAAAAGTCCCCGGGAATGTGTACGGGGGTCGTTTCCGCGTTGGGTAGGTATTTTTGCAGGATGGGTGCCGTAACCGTGCGGGTCTGTTCGACCGCTGAGATCTGTTCCGCAACGTTCTTCAGTTGACGGATATTTCCGGGCCAGCCGTAATTTTCCAGGAGTTGTTTGGCTCCGTCGTCGAGCGTTATGGCCGGCATTTTATACTGAGTGGCTATATCGGTGGCGAATCTTCGGAATAAAAGACCGATATCACCCTTCCTCTCCCGAAGCGGGGGGACGGTAATCGGTACTGTATTGAGGCGGTAATAAAGGTCTTCCCGAAACCGGCCGGAGTTTATCGCATCCTGAAGATTAATATTGGTAGCCGCGACGACGCGAACGTCGGTCTTTAGGGCTTTGGACGAGCCGACGCGGATAAATTCGCCGGTCTGGAGAACCCGAAGAAGCCTCACCTGTGTGGAGAGTGGAAGCTCGGCCACCTCGTCCAGGAAGATCGTGCCTTTATCTGCCTCCTCGAAATAGCCTTTGCGCGATTCCGTTGCACCGGTGAACGACCCTTTCTCATGGCCGAAAAGCTCGGAGTCGATGGTACCTTCGGGAATGGCTCCGCAGTTGACTGCAATATATTTATTGTGTTTACGTGCACTGTATGCG
>JAJBVJ010000198.1 GCA_020859875.1 Rikenellaceae bacterium | reverse complement strand
GGATTCAAGAGCTTCAATCCCGAAGACAGGTCTGCGTTCGGGCTGTGGAACTACTCCACCAATATGCTCGAAACCCGTAAGGTGTTCGTGATGATAAATATCTTTATCATCATTATCGGCATCGCATCGCTGATGGCGGGCCTGGTCGGGGTGGGAAATATAATGCTGATTACGGTGAAGGAGCGTACGCGCGAAATAGGCATCCGCAAGTCGATCGGCGCTACCCGCATTTCGATACTGAATATGATAATAACCGAGGCAGTGATAATAACAACTGCTGCCGGTTACTTCGGGATAATCCTGGGGGTGGCACTGACGGAGCTGGCGGGAAGGTATTTCACCGATACGGGAGAGAGCAACGTGACGTTCGTCAATCCGTCGGTGGATCTCGATACGGTGCTGGTCGCTACGCTTTTCCTGATAATCTGCGGAGTAATATGCGGAGTGATACCCGCGCTGAAGGCAACCAAAGTAAGTCCGATAGAGGCCATGCGGGCCGATTAAGATAACGTGGTATGAGACTGTTCGATACGGATAAAATGAACGAGGTATGGTCGACCATATCGAGGAACAAGGTGAGAAGCATTCTTACCGGGTTCGGGGTGTTTTGGGGGCTGTTCATGCTTATCGTGCTGATATCGGTCGGAAGCGGTTTCCGCAACGGTATATCGGGCATCGTTTCAAGCTTTACGATCAATTCGGTAGAGTTCTGGACATACAAGACCTCCGAGCCCTACAAAGGATATAAGAGCGGCCGGTGGTGGCGGATGGATAACCGGGACATCGAGCTGATAAGACAGAAGTGCCCGTCGGTGGAGTATATCGTGCCGATGATCTTCGGCTATTCGAACCAGGGGGTGGTGCGCGGCACAAAAACAGGAACATTCCGCTATTTCGGCACCAACGCGGACTACTTCAAGATAGAGAAAATTTCCGTTTTCGCCGGGAGGCTGCTGCGTGAAACCGACAACGAGGCAAAACGCAAAGTGTGCGTGATAGGGATGGAAGTCTACCAGACCATGTTCGAGCCGGGCGAAGACCCCATCGGGCAATATATACGCATCGACGGAATCTATTTTCAGGTGGTGGGACTTGTAGGCCGCCCAGGTTCCGCTTCGGGCGGAATGAACATAGAGGACAGGATAGTGTTGCCCCTGCAGACGATGCAGAACGTCTACGGCCGGGGAATAACCTTTAACAACCTGATGTGCAGCACCAAAAAAGGTTACAGCGCATCGGCTATGCAGCAGGAGGTCGAGACCATTATCAAACAGGCACACGATATATCACCCACCGACCCTAAAGCTCTGCGGGGATGGAACGTCGAGGAACAGTTCCAAAAATTCAACAACGTGATCGTGGGTATCAGCATCCTTACCTGGATAGTCGGGCTCGGGGCTCTCTTTTCAGGGGTTATCGGGATAAGCAACATTATGCTCGTGTCGATACGTGAAAGGATGCGGGAGATAGGTGTCCGCCGTGCCCTCGGGGCCAAACCCGCCGCCATCATGGGACAGATAATAAGCGAGAGTTTCGTACTGACCGCCATAGCCGGCCTCGTAGGGTTCCTCTTCGGGATGGGTGTGGTGGCGATGTTGGAGGCGGCCACAGCCAATCCTTCCGGTAACGGGATACCGTTCCAGCCGGGAATAACGTTCGGGATGGCCGTGGGCTGCCTGATGATCCTCATCGGAGCCGGAATACTCTCGGGGATACTTCCCGCCTACCGTGCGCTCAAAATAAAGGCGATCGATGCCATAAGGGACGAATAAAGATGAAAAAATATAAAACGGAAACTTACAATATAGTGAAAGCCGAGCGGCAAACTAAGGAAATTCATTTCCGAAATTTTGTCCGGGAAGCCTCCGATATTATGTAAACACATACCCGAACATGAAAAAGTTTTTTAAGTATTTCCTTCTTGTAATCTTGGCACTGTGCATTCTGGGCACATTCGTATGGCTGTGGAAAAAATCGCGCCCTGCGGTCGAAAAATATGAACTGGTCGCAGTGGAGATAGGCGACCTGGAGAACACGACGGTCACCACCGGAAAGATCTCCCCGAGGGACGAGGTGGAGATAAAGCCGCAGATAAACGGCATCATCGCCGAGCTCCGCAAGGAGGCGGGGGATATTGTGCGTGCCGGGGACATCATAGCCACCATAAAGGTGATCCCGGAAATGGCCCAGTTGAATTCTGCCGAATCGAGGGTCAAGGTGGCGCAGATCGAACTGGAGAGGATGGAGGCCGAATACTACCGCCGCAAGGAACTTTACGACAAAGGGTTGATTGCCGGCGAGGAGATGGAGAAGGCGACGGCCGACTGGATGAAGGCCATCGAAGAGCTCGAAAATTCTAAAGACAACCTCGATATCGTAAAGGAGGGAGCCTCGCGCAAGACCTCTTCGGAGAGCAATACCCTCATACGTTCCACCATAGACGGGATGATCCTCGACGTACCGGTCAAGGTGGGTAACTCCGTAATACAGGCAAATACCTTCAACGAGGGTACCACCATAGCCACCGTAGCCAATATGGGCGATATGATCTTTATCGGCGACATCGACGAGACGGAGGTGGGTAAGATAGAGGTGGGGACTCCTATAAAAGTCACCATCGGCGCACTCAACGAGGTGAAATTCGACGCCCTGCTCGAATACATTTCGCCGCTGTCGAAGGAGGAGAACGGGGCTATACTGTTCGAATTCAAAGCGGCCGCCCATATTCCCGACAGCGTCACGGTAAGGGCCGGTTACAGCGCCAATGCGGAGATCGTGCTGGAGGCCGCCCGCGGTGCGGTGCTGGTACCCGAGAGCACCATCAGCTTCGAGAACGATTCCACCTTCGTCTACATTGCAAAGGACACCGTCTCGATGCCCCAGATATTCGACCGCCGGGCGGTGACCCTCGGCATTACCAACGGCATAAAGGCCGTGGTCACCGACGGTGTCCGGGAGGGTGATATGCTCCGCGGTAACCTTATAGTCGATAGGAAATAAACGGATGATGGGTATGAAAAAATATCTGTTCACAACGGGCATCCCTGCGCTTCTGGCCTGCGCGGGTACCCTCTCGGGCCAGGACACATGGACGCTCCGCGAGTGTATCGACTACGCGCTCGAACACAACATAGAGATAAAGCAGCGGGAGTTGGCGGTATTGGAATCGCAGGTCGACATGCGGGATTACCGCAACGCACGGCTGCCCGACCTGAGCGCCGGTATCTCTCAGAATTTCAGCTTCGGCCGCGCTCCCTCTCCCGAGACCAATACCTACGCCGACAGCCAGACCTCCTCTACCGGAGTGTCGGCATCGAGCTCGGTTCCCCTCTACCAGGGCGGAACCCTTCGCAACCGTATCAAGGTAGGGCGGCTCGACCTGCAGGCGGCGGTCGAAAGCCTCGAAAGCGCAAGGGAAAATCTGGAATTGCAGGTTGCCATATATTATCTCGAAGTACTCTACCGGAGGGAACTTCTGAAAGTTTACCAACAGGAACTGTCTCTCTCGCAGCAGCAGCTCGAACGGGCGGAGATCCTGGTCGAGACAGGGCTCTCGCCGCGGACGGAACTGCTCGAAACCAGGGCGCAGGTGGCAAGCAATATGGTCAGGGTTACAAGTGCGGCCGGGGACGTTGAAAATGCCCTGCTGGATTTGGCCCAGGCTCTGAACCTCGACGACTTCTACGGGTTCGACATAGCGGAGCCCGACCTTGATGCCGTAGCCGTGGACGACTTTACGCTCTCTTCGCCCGGTGAGGTATATTCGGCGGCCCTGGCCGTAAAACCCCATATACGGGAGATGGAGTACAGGCTGGAGAGCAGTATAGCCAATGTGAGAGTCGCCCGGGGTTCGCTCTATCCGACCGTTAGTTTCGGGGTGTCGTACAGCAACGGTTACAGTTATGTTTTCAGCGACAGCAACGAGTCTTTCGCCAAGCAGATACGCACGCGCGGCAATGAGGCGGTAGGGGTCAATATCAGCATCCCGATATACAACAGAGGATATACGCGAAGCAATATCAAACGGGCCCGGCTCAACGTTCTCAGCCGTGAACTTTACCTGGAGAATACAAAGCTCAACATCTACAAAGAAATACAGCAGGCCTGGCTCGATGCCCGGAATGCCGTAGCGGAGTATAGTGCGAGCGAAATAGCCATGGAAGCCTCGCAGGAGGCTTATAAATTGATGGAAGAGAGTTTCAACCTCGGCCGTACCACGGCCCTCGAACTGGAAGAGTCCCGCTCCAAACTGATAGCGAGCCTCTCCGAACAGGTGCGCTCCAAATATTCCTTTATCTTCCGCAGCAAGATTCTCGACTTTTACATGGGGGTTCCGATAACCCTTTGATCCGATTGGCTATAAATAAAGGGCAGCGGTTCGGTTACCGCTGCCCTTTATTGTTTACGGCCCGCATCTCCGCGGTAGGAAATACCTACCCGGCCGCAACCATCCCCCTCTTTTTCAAGAGTGATGTAGAGATAGGCGTTCATCGGTTCCGAGGTAGGGGAGGGAAGATCGACCGAGATCGTGAATTCCGGGTTGTCGGCGTCGATCCGCCGGTCGAATGAGCGGTCGAAAACCGGCTTCCATTCCACGAGGATTTTGATATTACGGATTCGGACTTTTCCCTCGCCGCGGATGTGTGAAAGGGTGATCTGCGAAAGGTCGCCGATGTGGGAAGTGTCCAATGAAAAGACCAGTTCGGATTTGCCGCCACTGAAGTCGGCGGGCGTCCAGCCTCCGAGAATGCCGGGTTCGGATGAATGCAGTCCTTTTTCGATGTTACCGAATTTACCGATCATATATTTGGCTGTCTGCACGATATCTTGCAGGGGCGGCTGTAGGATCACATGGGGGGATTCGATCCAGAGGCGGTCGAGAGATTCGAAGTCGGGTTCGCTCCCATCGGCAGCACATTCGAAATAGTGAATCCATCGGGGCAGGTACAGGCCCGAAACCATCCCCGACCATACCCGGCACGAGTAGTCCACAACGTCGGGGGCTCCCCATGTGGAGATCAGCCGCCGTGCGTTTTGTTCATACTGCATGGTTTCATCCGCATCGGCTGCGCACCCGGCCGCATAATCGACCCATTTGTCGAGCCTTGCGGTGGGGTGGGAGGCCAGAAACCGGTCGCAGAGGCCGAGTAGTTCGAGAAAGTCCGTTTCGAGGCTTAGGGCCGTCTCCCGGTCGCCCGTGATGTACGAGGCGTGAATCGCCCCGAGCAGTAGGTCTGCCTTGCCGGCGGCGTAGAGGGATGAATAGAGGGTCAGATCGGTCATATATGCATGGGAGTATGAGAGATCGTCAGCGGAGGCAATAAAGGTTTCGAGCGCGCGGAAATGATCTTCCGACAGGTCGAGTTTGCCGGTGCGCTGCTCGAAGGGACGTATCTGCCAGCGATAGCGGGAGTCGTCCGTATAACTTCCGTAGGATGAGCCGAGAAGCAGCTCCCAGAATTCGTCCAGCCGGTCGGTGGTGGTGCCGTATCGGGCGATATTATAGTGGTGCAGGAATCGGGGAATATCGATCCGGGAATCCGACCAACCGGCCTCGGCAATGAGTTCATATACGATCTCGTTGTTTTCGATCCCTTCGGGTGCCGTTCCGTATGCCGTGAGTGCGCCCTTATTGGGGGAATCCAGTGCGGCGAGATGGCCGTTGGCATAAAAATCGAGGCTTCCGTTCAGGGCGCTCCTTCCGCCCAGGTTGGGTACGGTCGAATAGATCCACGGTTTGCCGTAGAATCCGTCGAGATAGTCCCACGTGTGGGAATTCTTCCACACGAATTCGTTGAAGTCGGCACTGAGGTCTATTACAAGAAATTTATCGTCCGGGATTTCGGAAAACAGAGCCTCCACGCTCTGCGGATCCCAGGTGTCGCGGTCGTCGCCGAGCATCCAGCCCTGCATCACCCAGACGGCGTCCGGATTGGCTTCGGCAATGGAACGGTAGAGCACCCGGCCGTAGGTCGACAATTGTGTATATCTTTCCCCGGACCCTTTCTCTGCAAAGGGCAGTTCCATTTCGTTGAAGCTGTCGGCAAGGTAATATTTACCCTTGCCGAACTCCTTTTCCCATTCCGAAATAAAAGCGCTTCCGATTTTCCGGAAGGCCGGGTGGGCGGGATCGATCATCCAGTTGCGGAATATTCCCTGCCAGCTGGTCTCGGCCAGGGGCAGATCCGGAAATAACTTTACGGTACCGGGAGGTACGAAACCGGCGAATGCGTTGAAGACCGGCGTCATTCCGAGCTCTTCCATACGGTCGAGAATTCGGTGCTGAAGGGCTATACTGTGTTCGAACCAATTGGGGGAGAGTCCCCCGTCGAGCATCGACATATTTCCCATCCGCATCCAGGGGAGATGGGCCGGTGCGGTGAAATAATCGTAAAGTTCCTCTTCGGTAAGACCCATACCGGTCAAAACCCGTGAGATGATGGCTTCGTAGGCGATGGGTAAAAGTACCATGTCGAACCCGTGGAGGGCCATCCAGTCGAGTTCCCGTTCCCATCTTTCGTAATCCCAGTAGGGGGCGGTGTAGCCGAAAGTGCATACGTTCATGTAATGCCTGTGCCGGAAGGGTGAAGTCACCGTATACCCCTCGAAATCGGGAATCGTTTCCGGGATATCGAGCCGTTTGCCCGACCATGTATACTGGCCGTAGCCGTGGTGGGTTATGAAATGGTAGAAACCGCGGCAAATGGAAACCGTATTGGGGCCGATTATCGTCACCTTTCCTTCGGTGGGGCAGACCCGGAAATAGTCCCCTTCTCCGCCGTCTGCGTCCCAGGCGAATACTACGTTGGGGGGAAGGCTGCCGAATACCCGTTCGACGACCTGACGTGCGGTCTCGGGTGCCCGATCGGGGGCCTGGCCGCGGGCTGTACCGGCAAATAGAGCGAAGGATAGGATCGCTGTGGCCGAACGGTAAAATAAGTTAATGCGATAGGTCATTTTGTGTCTTTTTTGGTTTCGGTATTTAGGAGGCATGGCAGGGATTTATTATATTTACTCTATCTCCCACAATATTCTGTCATGGAAAATCCTGTATCTAAAATCCTCGCTCTTCATTTCGCTCTCCTTCTTTTCGGAGTTCTCGTCGTCCCGGCTTTCGCTTCCGGGCCGGGGGTTCTCCAGATCGAAGAAGCAGAATGGGATATAGGAACCGTAAAAGAAGAGGACGGGATACTGGAACATACGATCTTTTTTAAAAATGCGGGTAACGACCCGCTGGTTATTGAAAATGTCGTTTCCGACTGTAACTGTGCCGCTGCATCCTACACCAAATCGGCGGTGGAGCCGGGTGGCAGGGGGGAGATACGCCTTACATTCGACCCTTCCAAACGTTACGGCCCGTTCCGGCGGAAGATAAGGGTCTCCGCCCTTGCGGGAGGTAACCGCCATATAGCGACTATTCCCGTTTTCGGGGAAGTACTGCCGCGGGAGAAGGCCCCTTCCGAGTCCCATATCTTCCGTACGGGGTCGGGTTTGAACCTCTCTTCCATTTCCGCCCTGTTCGGAACCGTAGCCCAGGGAGAGGAAAGTTCGGCCTCGATCGGTATTTACAACTCCACCGACCGTACGCTGCCCGTCTATTTCGCCTGCGATCCCCGGTATGATTTTATATCGGTGGATGCCCCTTACGTTCTCGAGCCGGGTACGGCAGACCGGGTAGTAATCCGGTGCAGCGTCCCCGAGGGAGGTTATTACGGGCCTTTTGCCTTCCGTGTGGTTCCGTTTGCCGGCGGAGTAAAGCAGGAGCCGGTGATAAATGCGGTCGGTACGGTTACCGAAAATTTCTCCGGCGCCGACACCGTGAACCGTCCGGTGGCCGTGCTCGAAACAAAGTACCTCGATTTCGGTGTGGTGGACATCCGCAGGACATATTCCGCATCCGTAGAATTAAAGAACGAAGGAAGCCGTCGGCTGATCGTCCGCCGCATCACCGGGAACGATATTATCCGTGCCCGACTTCCCGACGGCACTGTAATCCGACCCGGCAGCAGCGCCTTTGTAACCGTTACACTCGATGCCCGCTCGATCGACCGGCTTCCCGCCGGCGATATAATAGCCGTTGTGACCAACGACCCCTTAAATCCCGTCCAATATATACGTGTGGCGGCCCGCAGGGAATAATCTACTGCGGACAATCGAGTCCGCAGCAGATTATGGAACTGCTAAAGCGGTGTGCCGCCGATGGCAAAATATACCGGGCCGTTGCAGGCCGACAGATTCGTTGTCTTATAGCCTTCCAGTTTGAACATGTAATCTCCAGGCTCCTCGATATGGAGGCGGCGCACGTTATATTCCCTGAAATTTTCGAACGGCACACTCTCGTAGATGGGTGAGGTATCTCCGACCCGATCCAACGTGTAGTGCTCCAGGGTTTCATAGAGTATCGTCGAGCCAATGTCGTATAGACGCATAAGTTTAATCTCCAGACTCATCACGGTCGCCCCCATGCTAACTTCCAGGGAGCAGGCACCGTCGGTAGAGAAACGGATAAAGGCATTGTGGCCTCCTACGTAATAGTCATGGTTCCAAAAGTAAGAGCAGTCGGTATTGACCGTCCCCCTGAAAAGCGAACCGTCGTCCGGGATTTCGAAGGTGATGGCATTTTCGGGGGTATTCCCCAGGGAAATATCGTGGGTGAAAAGATGGTCGGAAATGTGGCATTCGTTCGAATAAAACTCCCCGTAAACCGGAGAGACCGCCGCCCTGCGAACCCGGACTTCGGGCGAGCGGGACGGGTTGTCGAAGAAAAACCATTGCAGCAAGAGCGATTCGGTGGTGCATCCCAGCGGGCGCCACTCGTTGTCTACAAATATATCCCAACGGTATGTCTCCACGATTGCCGGACGGATGGATCCTACTTCGAGGGAGTATTTTGCATTCCAGCACTCGAGATTCAGGTCTATCCTTTCTACGATGAGTCCTCCCAGTTCGTCGGCCGAAAGGCTCGCAATATCGATATAGCCGGAATCCGTTTCGGTTGGGATGTCAAAATCCGGACTTTGCCGGCAGGCAAACGTAAATGCCGGCAGGAGGAGAGCCAGAATAAGTTTGACATAGTTTTTTCTCATAATAAAGCGGGTTATATGATTTGGACGGATTTAATCGATAAGGTGGTTGGTGGTTGGTTGTTGGTGGTTGGATTTTTAACTATCCGGCCCGATTTTAGGGCCGGATAGTTCAGGTGGTCGGATATTACCAGGTGGAAGGACATTTGATGTCCAAAAAGGATTGCGAAGTGCTCGTCGTCTGCACGCGCCACAGATGGTTGCCCTGGCCCGACTGGTCTTTGATCCGGGTATATCCGGCAACGTACCCGTCGTCCCCTTCCTGTAGAATGTCGGTGCCGTCGAACTTCCAATATCCTGCAAGCCCTTCCTGCCGGGTCGGATCGTTCAGATCGCACATGTTGTTGGCGATCTGTTCGGCAGACCGTGCCGTAGTCCACATCCTTACTTCGCTCACATATCCGTTCAGCGGCCTCGGGGAGGATTTATATCCCCCCGCAACCCCGAGAGCTCCACCATCTCTAAAGTCTGGGTGCGGAGCGTTCCATTGGGTATTACGTGTAAGGTCGAGCATCCCGATAGGGGTACCGAGCGAAGCGATAAGTTCTCCGTTGGCATACAGGAACGAGGAGGCCCCGTCGAATACTGCGGCTATATGGTACCATGTGTTGTTGGTCCAGAAACGTTCGACATTCATAAAATAGATATCTCCTTTTGTAAGTAGTTGCATCCCGTAGGCGCCGGAACCGCCGCCAAGTCGTATCATAAATATCCCCTCGGCGCCGATCAGTGTGGCAAGGTCGCTGTATGTTCCGTAGAACCGTCCTTCCATAGTGAACTGGGTACAGTTCTCGTACCTGTCAGTCTGGGGAAACTCTACGGCAAAATTGTTGGATGAAGTAACCCGGGTGCTTTGAGTGTTGAGTATCCTGGTTACCGAGACAAATACCACGTCGGATCCCGGAATGAGGTCGTAATCCCCGACTATTCTCTCGATTTTACAGGGAACGACATACTGCTGGGCCTCGGTCAGGTTGGAAACGTCGTCGATCTCTATATTCACCGTTTGGGAAACATATTCCCCTGCCTGGATCACTACCGTGGTTCCCGAGAGCGAAAATGCTTCCTTGGGAAGGGCGATGGCTTCGGCACCGAAGCGGCTGTTGTATTCTTCCACGAGGGAAAAGTCTACTGCAAAAATAACCTCTACGGGTTCGTCCGTCCGTGATGAGGCTGAGGCGCTGACCGGAATGGTGAGCTGCTCGCCCTCGTCTACATAATATCGAAGCACGCTTCGGGTGTCGGTGCCGGTAATATATATCCCGTCGAAGTATTTATCCGCCTTCTGGCAGGAAGATGCGAGCAGCAGCGGAAATATTAGTACTAAATATTTTAGTTTCATGGTCGGTTGATCTTTAAAGTTGCTGGTTTTTACTCCTTCGCAGGATTCATGATCTGGATCATCTGCCTGAGCCACTTATAGTTGGGGCTGTTCTTGTAGTCGTACTCGAAGTGGTATAGTCCGGCACCGCCCTTATATGCGGTCTGCACGCTGTCACCCTTGTAGAAGGGATGCCATGCGGCCATACCGAGGGCCGAAGTGGTGCTTTCGCCGTATCGTGTCGTGTAGCTCCGGCCGCCATTCACAGGATAGCCCGAGGCTTCGAAATCTTCGGTCATGATAACCCTTTTGGTGAATTCTTCCAGCGAAAGAACGCCGGAGCAGGCCTCGTAACAGTCTTCAAACCTGTTATTTCTTCCGTTGAGAACGGCATCTTCTGTCGCATAGTAGGCCTGGATAACCAGGTAATCGAACCAGTCGGCAATTTTGGGGATGAGACCGCCGGCTCCATTGCCATTGATATAGCCGTCTACGATGAGCAGTTTGCCTGTTCCCGATTTCGGGCCCATATACTTGGAGAGTTCTTCGATGAACCAATAGGAACGGTCGTAACTCGAAGTTATATTCCCGGTGAAAGATTCCCAATCGATATCGAACCCGTCCATTCCGGCAGCATCGGTTCGGGCAACTACATCGCGTGCATAAGCCCTGATGGCTTTCTCGATCGATGCATCGTCGCCGTCGACCCATCCGTAATATTCCTTGACGGCGTCCATACCACCGTCGCGGACTTCCTCCGGAAGGGGCACTTCCCTGCCGAGATTGTTCAGGATCATCGTCCAGACGACTTTTGTTCCTTTTTGCTGCTGAACTTTACGCAGGTCGGCCATCATTTCCTCGTTCTCGTTGTCGAAGGCACACCATATGGCTACTATATCCATACTGTCGGGCAGCGACTGGAGGAACCCGTAACGCGACGGGCCGCCGACCGTCCAACCGCCATACCATCCGAAGGATACGGCACGGTCTTTCATTGTCGCCTTGAAGGCACGTATATTTTCCCAATACTCTTCGGGCTTTTCGAAATCCTGAAGGTCGATATTCTCCGGATCGGTGTCGCAGGCGGTGAAACCGCCCAGGAAGAGACAAGCGGTAAATATCGCTAACAAATATTTTTTCATTTCCGTAATTTTTAAAACCACTATTTCTTATCCCACCATAACCTGGTGCCGCCGTTATCCTGGCCGCCCAGAAGCTCTACCGCACGGAGCACCTGTTCGCGGTTGCTGGTATATTCCGAGGTGGGGAACGGAAGCCTGCGTATCTGCAGCTGAGTGTCGATGGCCCCGTTGCTGTTGTTGACCATTACCGGGAATACTTTGGGGTAACCGGTGCGGCGGAATTCGGCCCAGGCTTCCTGCCCGTTGGGGTACATGGCGAGCCATTTCTGGGTAATTATCCTCTCGAGTTTCCTCTCGTTGGTATCGGTGTCCGACCATTTTATGGTAACGGTCGAAAGGTTTGCATTTCCCGACGGGATGCTGTTTCCGCTCGATACCACGTCGGTGTAAGCTGCCGGAACACTGGTGGAATTGGCCAGGTATGCGGCCGACTGGGATAAGAGGCCGTACTGTTCGAAGGAAGCCCTGATCCCGTTGTTATACATATCTTCCGCCGATTCGCTCGACAGGTTGAAAACCGCAGCCTCCGCACGAAGGAAATATACCTCGGCCGCTGTCATCCATACCATCGGGTCGGTGAGGCCGACGGTCGGGCGGGAGCACCGGGAGCGATAATTGGAGACGTTGCTGTCCGTCATATTGATACCGGTTCTCACACCGTTGAACGAATTGGAAACCCGGGTAAACCAAATATCCCCGCGCGGGTCGTTGTAGCCGGTTAGGAATGAAGCCATATTGGCCCCCATACGACAGTCGTCCCAGTTATACCAGATAGGATTAAGGGCATTCTTTATCTGTACTCCGAGCGGGTTGTCGTTGGCTATCTGGGCTATGTCTGAAACACTTTCAAGAACACCGTAACCCGAAGGATCGAGGGCCCGGGAGATATGGACTGCGGCAAGCTGCGGGTCGGCATACCTTACGCGCATGGCAAGGCGGAGCTTGAGCGAGTTGGCATACTTTACCCATTTCACAAGGTCGCTCCCGTAGACAATATCGAATTTGGCTATCGGTCTGGAGGAGGTTCCGTTGTTCTGAATGTAGGAAGTCAGTACGGCGATCGCATCGTCGAGTTCAGAAAAAAAGGCCTCGTAAATTTCATCGAGCGGATCGTATGGCGGACGGGATTGTACTACCCCGAAACTGGTGTAGGGCAGCGGGCCGTACATATCCGCGATCCGGTGTACCGCCGTGACTTTAACTATGTCGGCAACAGCCGTAATGACCGTACCCGATTCCATATTGTCCGTCAGTTTTTTCCATGCCGGCAGGATATCTCCGTAGACACTGGTGAAGGCCCGGTCGTACCAGTCGGACATCAGTCCGTAGGTGGTGCCGTTATTGCCCCCGTTCCAGGTATTGGTCGCTCCCAGATAACCGGAGTAGATATCGCCGGAAAGGTTATAGGCCCTCTGGTAGTCGTTTTCATCTTCGGGAAAGATATACCTTTGCATGGTGGTCAGGAACGATCCCCAGTTATAGTCCCGTTCGAGGTCTTCGGGGGTCATCTTATTGGGGTCATTGTTTATGGCGCCGAAATCGGCCGTACAGGAGCCCAGCACAAGGAGCGGAAGCACCAATACAACGGCGAGTATCTTTGCCGGTCGTCCGTATAACATATTATTTGGATTCATATCTTCGGGTGTTAGAATGAGACTGAAATGCTGAAACCGAGGTTGCGCAGACTGGGAGGCATAAAATAGTCGTACCCCTGGTAGTAGGTTCCGGTAGAGCCCGTGATTTCGGGATCGAACGGCGCTTTTTTGTGGATCATCCAAAGGTTCCGGCCCACGAAGGCTACCCTTACATCTATTTTGTCCCAAAGCAGGGAGCTCGGTATATCGTAGCCGATGGTCAGCTCGCGGAGCCTGACGTTGGTGGCACTGTAGACGTAATTGGCAAGAACCCCCTGGTCGCCGCTGCCGGCGACGGTGTAGAAATTCTTGGCATCGAGCAGTCCCTTGCCGTATATCGGCACCCCGCCCGCATCGCGTGCGTCGGCCGACTGTTTGGAAGTTCCGAACCTGTCCATAAGGGCCTGGGTCGATGAAACCACTATACCGCCGACCCTCGCATCTATGAGGAAATCGAGGGTAATGCCTTTATAGGTGAAGCTGTTGCGGAAACCGAGATTGTAGAGCGGGAGTGCACTTCCGGCATAGACCCGGGCATTGGGATCGGCCTGGATGGTGCTGGTGTTCGGGTGAACGTAGATGGCACCCTGATGGTCTTTCACGAAGGTGTTTACGTAGATGTCGCCCATCGTTCCGCCTACTGTCAATATCTGCAGATAGGAATCGCCCGCGTTGGCTACGACGAATTCGGTCGGTGCGGTGATCTGCTCGCCGCTTTCGTCGATAAAAGTTTCGGGCAGCAGGGATTTGATCTTATTACGGTTGAGCGAATAGGCTACCGAAGGTGTCCACCGCACGGGCCCGAGGTCTACTCTTCCCGAAGCCGAAAGTTCGCTCCCCCAGTTATTTACCTTGCCGGCATTGATCCATCCCTTCGAATAACCGGAGCTGGGTTCCTTATCGTATTCGAAGAGCTGGTTGTAGGTGTTGGCATTGTAATAGGTGAACGATACGTCCAGTTTGTTTGAGAACAAACGAAAATCCGTACCCGCCTCGAAAGACTTTGTCCTCTCCGGGACCAGGTTGCTTCCCGCAGGGTAACCCTGGGCGGTCACGGCCTGGGTCTGGTCGTCGATGGTCACGTACTCCTGGCTGATATATCTCCTTAACGGAGTACCCACCTGGCTGTATGAGGTGCGCAGTTTCCAGAAGGATAGTACCTCCTTCGGGATTTCGAACATGTCGGTTATTACCCCGGAAAGACCGACGGAAGGATAGAATTTGTGCGTCGACGCCGTCCCGTGAAGGGTTGAGAAGTAGTCCATCCTGCCCGTGAGGTCGAGGAAAAGGTACTCCCTGAACCCCAACTGGGCGGTGGCGAACATCGAATTGGTGCGCTCTTTTTCCCCGGCGGATTCGTAATATGTGGCACGATTGCGGTCGAGGTTTGAGGTGTGGAAGAAGTTGGCATATACGAGAGGCCCCTGGTTCATCAGGAAGTTATAGCTGTAATCTTCCCGGCTGGCTCCCAAACGGCCGTTGAGCCGAAAATCGTAGTGTATGATTTT
>JAJBVJ010000066.1 GCA_020859875.1 Rikenellaceae bacterium | reverse complement strand
TACCAACACATTATATAGTAATAAAACTAAATATTTTATTTTATAAATCTAATTTTTTATGCTAGAATTATTAATATTGCATTTATGAAACCTTTTATTGTATTTAGAACGAGCATTAAATATAGGCTAAAGCTTATGCTTCGGATGGAACCTTTAAGTCGACTTTTAATTACTGAGATGATAAATCCCATAAGCTAATTACATTAGAGACTATCCATAAAAGTTGGTGCCCGTATGAGAGATACACCGGCATTCGGCAGGAGTACTATTTGTATAAATCTTTAAATTTGCCATAGCGATACGGCACGGATAGTATGGAACTTTTTTTTGGATTATTGTGCTTTGCTTTCGCAATTATCTGTTATGTGGTGTACAGACATTATAATAAGCATCATATTGATGATTCACTTAATAGCCTGGGCAGAGCAAAAATATTTTTTCTTATGGGTTTTGTCCTTATTACTATCTTTTTCGTTAAGAAATGTAGTTAGAATATTGAGATTCAAAGTTCCGGCTTCGGCCGGAACTTCTTTTTATTTAGCCGGGTGGGAACTTTTCCAGGCACCTTTAATATTCAACTGGCAATAGAAGAACAATCTTTTGGGTGTTGTATTCCGATTGGTTAACTTTGAGGGTTCAACTTACGGCCCTTTATGCAATTTAGAAACGATATCCAGGGATTACGATCCCTGGCTGTTCTGTTCGTTTTCTTTTTCCACCTCAGTCCCTCGCTGCTGCCCGGCGGTTTTGTCGGGGTGGATATATTTTTCGTGATCTCGGGATTTCTTATCTCTTCAATCGTGCTCGCCCAAAAAGACAAGGGTAATTTTTCCTTTGCACAGTTCTACAAGAGCAGGATTCGAAGGATAGTCCCGGCTTATTATTTCCTTCTTCTTGTCGTTGCGGTCTCGGCCGTTTTCATCTACCTCGGTGTGGATACCGCAAGGCTGCGGCTGGCACTGCTGCATGCCGATTTCTTCAACTCCAACGCCTATTTCTCATCGGCCGATACATACTTCGGTGCCTCGAGCAGCGAAAATCCGCTACTTCACACATGGACGCTCGCCATAGAGATGAAATTCTACATCTTTCTTCCCATGCTTCTTGTATGGATCCGGAAAAAATGGCTGCCGGGTGTCATTGCCATACTCACCGCCGCCCTTTTTATATATGCCAATATAGGGGTTGCAAGCGGGAATAAAGGTGAAATTTATTTCGCACTGCTGGCCCGAACGCCCGAGTTTTTTATCGGGGTGCTGGCGGCTATAATCGTCCGTAGTAAACCGACCGTGAAACCGACGGCTGGCGCGGCATTAAATATCACCGGATTTGCATTGCTATTTATTAGCGCTCTGTTTATTAACGAAAATTCGGCTTTCCCGGGTGCACTGGCGCTTTTACCCTGTCTCGGTACCGCTTTTATCATAATTTTCCCGGATAAATATACCCTCCCCGTATTGACAAACAAACCGATGGTATTCGTCGGGGAAATTTCCTATTCCGTCTACCTTTGGCATTGGCCCGTGATGGCCTATATGAGGTATTATTACAGTATTACTGAGTTTTCGCTCGGGCAGATAATAATTATATGCTTGTCGACTGTTTCACTATCCCTTCTATCCTATTATTTCGTGGAACGGGTTTTCCGAAAATCTTCCGCAATGAAACTCTGGATCGGTCTGAGCATCCTTCTCGCCCTGAATGTTATCATTGCAAATTCCATAGTGCGGCTCAATAAAAAAGTAGAACACATACCTATAGCCTACACCGCCCCCTCTTTGGGGTTGGATTCACATTCGGGCTCTTTCCGCCGAGCGGAAACTTTCGGGGATACCCTGCGCGGAGACAGGATTCTTTTGATAGGCGACAGCCATGCATCCGTAATGAAGCCATATTTGGATCGTATGGGAAGGGTTCACAATTTTTCTTTCCGTACCATAACGAACGACACCTATGCCAATATTCCCGGAATACCCGAAAATGTTTTCACCGCCCCGAGGTTTTATAGACGGTATCTCCATATCCTCGGCCATACATACGATGAATTGGATAACTGCCAGATAGTTATACTTATCCTCTCCGATAAATCCATGGCTCTGTACGGAGAGACCATTGCGGATTTTATCGAAAACCTCCGGACGGATCAGGCGGTCATTCTCTTTTCCGACTTCCCGCGTATCGACAAAAACCCTGTAAGGATAAACCGGAACTTTATAAAAAACCAAAGCCGCCGCAACGTTTATACAAAAATATACGGCCGTCCCGGCCAGGAGATACTCCGTGCGGTCGAATCCCGGCCGAATGCCTTTTTTGCCGACTTCACCGGCAGCGATATATTCCGTGCAGCCCCGTTCTACAACGACACCCTAATGTACTACGACAACGACCATCTCAACTTTTACGGATCCATAAAATACTCGGAAGCATCGGAACAGGAGTTTATCCTATACCTCGATGCGGCCAGGGAATATATCGAAAGCGTAGTTCCTGAATCATAACACCCGATAAAAAATACTCCCTCCCGGCGGTGGCGGGAGGGAGTATTTTCATGAAGGACAATTCTTATTCCACTAACTTGATATACGGGCTGTTAGCACCAGACGAACCCGAGGCTATCCTATGGGTTCCGGTATTCGGGGCAGCAAGCACCGCACCGTCACTTGTGCGGCGGTTGGTTGCACATACGAACCTTATTTTAAGTTCTCCGGAGGCAATATCCTGCGGAAACTCAATAACTTCATTGACCGTCAGGTTGGTAGCGGTCGGATTCATCATATGGGTATATAGTACCGACGAATCCTCAACTGCCGTCAAAAGCGTTTTTGCAGGCTGCCATGACGAGCCGTCATAGTATTCCATCCTAAAGTATTTCATGCCGCTTTCGGAACTGCGGGCAAGAAAGAAAATTTCCACTTTCGAACCGCCTTTAAAATCTTTTACCGGCACCGTAAAGAGCCAGTAATCACCCGGCCAAACGCCATAAACATAGGGATGTCCCGTAGAGCCGACCAGGTGATTGGTCCATGTACGAGACAGCTCGCTGCCCAGTACGAAAGATATCCGGGCATTGGTATTCGTCCCCTCTACATTCGCATCGATGTACATATCCGAGCCGTTGAACGTATCTTCGTACTGCGCCATTACCCCGCCGGCCTCGGTGAGCAGCCACCGGGCAGGAAGTCCCGAGGGGTCGCCGCCCGGTGCCGGTTCGACCGGTCTGGTCTCCGACGATTCTTCCACAAGGAAATTATCGAAATAAAAGCGGTTGTTTATCCCCAACGAGCTGACTTCCTCTCCCATGATAACGATCTGGGTCTGGGCGGTAGCTCCGTATACCGTGAATTTCACCTTTACCCAGTCCGTACCCGCGGGCCATGTATTGGTGCCGATGGTAAATTTCGTCTCGGACGGAGTTCCGGCCCCGATAACTTCGATTTCGATATTATTGTTCTCTTCCGCATTCCTGTATACGAGCGCGTCGAACGAAACGTCGATATTCTTCGTGCCGGAAATTTCGAATTTGGGGCTGACCAGTTCCGCGCGTCCGTTCTGTCCGGCATTGGCACGACCGAGCTTCAACATTCCCTGGCGGGCATAAACATATAGATAAGACCCCCGGTAAGTCCATCCGGGATTGTCGTTATAAATTCCGCCAGCAGCAGCCCATGTCTCGATACGGATACCGTCCGTGCCGTTGGATCCGGTCGAGAAATTAGGCGCCGTCGCCGGTGCACCGTCGGCCGTAACCGCCTGGAGCAGCCAATCGAAATTATCGTAAAATATCCCCGACGGTTCTGGCTCCGGCTCGGGTTCCGGTTCCGGTTCGGGATCGGGTTCGTCGGGAATTTCGTAACCCGACCTGACCACCCGGAAATTATCGAAGTAGAAGCGGTTGTTAATACCCGAACGGTTCGCCTCATCCCCCATGATAATAATCCGGGTATCGTTCATAGCGTCGTACACGGTGAATTTCACCCTTACCCAGTCCGTACCGGCCGGCCAGGAATTGTCGCCGATCTCAAAACGGGTCTGTGTGGCATAACCCTCCCCGTCTACTTCAATGTGTATGACATTGTTATCTGCCGCAGCACGGTAAACGAGCGCATCGAAGTATACGTCAACATCCATCTTTCCGGAGATGCGGCTGAATTTGGGACTTATCAAATCTCCCCGGCCGTCCTGGGTCGTCGAGTTGGTACGGCCCACCTTGAGCATGCCTTCCCTGGCGTAAATATAAGAAGTGGCGTCGCTGCTGTAAGTCCATCCGGGGTTGTTGTTATAGATGCCGCCGCTGGAGGCCCAGGTAGTTATCCGCATACCGTCGGTTCCGTTGGTGCGGGCGGCAAAATCGGGCGCCGGTGCCGGCTCGCCGGCGGAATTGGTTACCCCGGTAAGCCAGTCGAAATTGTCGTACAATATCTCGTCGTATACAAAATCGATCGGCGGAGCGGTATCGTCGGCCTCCGTGATGGAAATATCGTCCAGGCGTACACCCGGGGCCAGCGAGGTAATTTTGTAATAGAGCTCGTCTATGGCCGGAGAGATACTGAAGTCGGCCGAAATGGTCGTCCATCCTTTTTGGGTCGACGACGCAACGAAAGGCTGTTCCCACCATCCCTCGTTATCCGGCCCTATTTCGAGCTTTATCGGGAGCTGGGCGGCGTCTTCGAGCGGATTGTAAACCGCTATCTGGAATAGGAAATAGGTATCGCCCGAGGTGGTGAAGCGGGAAATAATAAATTCGGATCCCTCCTCCCTCAAATGCACGTTGTTTCCCCCCGAGGCAAGCGGATAACCCTCCGAGCAACTCTCCGAACTGAGATAAGAGGTCGTACCGAGGTATCTTACGTCGAAATATGTAATCCCGTCCTTGCCCCAGTTGCCGTAGGTTACGACATTCGTCTCGTCCTCCACCTCGTTGTCGCCCATATTTTCGGTCAGGTACAATATCTCCTCCGCGGCATCGCGCTGGGTGAGCGTCACCTCCTTAGTGGTACCCTTCAGAGTGCTGATCGTAAGTACGGTGCTCCTCTGTGCACCGTAGTTGGCATCCACATTCAGCTGTACGGTCGTAAGGCCGTGTCCCGCGATTGGGGAAGCCGTGACCCAGTCCACATCCTCGGGAATCGAAAGAGTCCAGTAAACATTGGAAGTCACATCGAATATGAGCGTCTGGCCGCGACTTGCGACACCCTTTTTATTGACGCTGAGTTCTACGCTCTCCACCCCGAGCGATTCGGTAAAATCGTCCGTCTGGGTACAGCCCGGCAACATTACGGCAAGTGCCGTAATACACAATAAAAAGAGGCGGGCAAATATTTTCCGTTTCATTTCTCGAATTTTGTTGTGAATTATTCCATGTCTACCGTAAATGCTTTGGGCCGCGTCATGGTTTCGGTATAGACGTTCCCGAAGCGGTCGGTCACTTCGATCGTAAGGGGTGTCCCGGCCGATGAAGTCTCCACTATAAACATATGCGGGTTGTTTTCATAGGTCTCGAAATCCGCCGTCGGAGAGCCGTTCGTGGCGATCGAACGCGGGATATTATAAGAGGCCGTATGTAAAGGGTCTGGTGCGAAACGGTGGGTGATCTTATCGTCGGAAAGAAGGTTCCCGTTCTCGTAAACTTTCAGATCCCACCGGCTGTCCCACCGGAAGATATTTATCATTACAGAATTTGCAGGATAGGTCGCATTACTCTGATAGGTCTCTTTCAGCCTGTTAACCTCGAAAGAGAAGTATTTGCGGGCCTGCGAGTCGTTGGCAAAATAATCTTTTACCCGGTTCATGTCATAGGCTCTGAACTGCTTTTCCTTCGGGTAGCCGATGCTCTTATAATACCACTTCACGTCGCTCCCCGTGAATTCGTAAACCCCGTAACCGCCCCACGATCCGTCGGGACATACGGAATTCCCGGACAATACCCCTGTCCACCACCATGTGGCCGAAACCGCTGCGGTATTGTGCTCGGTGATATGAGCGGTACGCTCTACGGTGTAATTGCGGTGGGTGTGGCCCGTCCATATCATAACGTCGGTAAACCCGTCGAAGCAAGCCTCGAGTTCCGCCGCATTGGACATCGAGGCGGCATGGTTCTGAGCATTGGGGCCCGTCCGCCGGTAAACCTGCGCATGGAGCGCAACAACAACCGGCTTTGTCTTATCGTCGATCATCGACAGGTAGGTTTTCAGCCATGCTATCTGGTTGGAGGTCACCTTTACGTTATATCCCCTGGGTTTGTCGGAGGTATTCAGGTATTCGATATTGTCGAGCACGATGTAATGGACATCGCCTATATCGAAGGCGTAATAGGTAGGGCCGAATTCCTGCCGGAAGCGTTCCTCGCATTCGAAATCGTCCGAATAGAGCGGATCGTTGTCGTGGTTGCCCATCACCGGGAATACGGTCACCGGGAAACCGCCGAGTTTGCTTCGGAATTCCGTGATGGTAAAATAGTCGGAATACCAGTAGGTCTCCCACGAAAGGTCGCCCAGGAAAAGGGCGTAGACATTGCGGTCGGAAACGGTCTGGTAGAGCGCCTGCACGTCGCTCGTAAATCCGTCGTCGTACTGCTCGATGGCATTGTTGCGGTTCACAAGGTGCATATCCGCGGCGGCTATCATCACATGGTTCCTGTTGTCCGCTTCGAAAAGTTCGAAATTATGCTGTTCAACCCCGTCGGTAGCCTTCGACATCAGGGTCGACCAGTAGTAGGGAACGGCATCGAGCACCGTCACTTCGTAACCCGACGGGATTACTACAAACACATTCCCGTTCTTTTTTTGTGAACTTAACCAGTAAAAACCGTCGGAATCCGTACGTGCAAAGTCATACCCGTCCGAAACGATCACACCCTCGACCGCCCGGTCGCCGCAATATACGGCTCCCTTAATGGTAGCCCCGTCCTTGTCGGGAACATCGACACGGCGGGTAAGAAGGAAAAGTGTGGTTCCCAGTTCCTGAGTTTCACCGCCCCGGGTAAGAGAAATATTGTAGGTCGATTGTTCGAAATTGGCCGGGATTACAAACGTTGCCGACCGGTCGGTGGCATCCGAAAGGGGTATCGAATAGCAGGCCCCGTTGTAATTGTCCATCGTTATAACGTCCGACAGTTCGAAACCTTTTCCCTGCACGACAATCTCCTGATTGGTGTAAACCTTCAGGTAGCCCGGGAGTAGAAGGTCTCGTACGAACCTTTCGGCCGGTTTGTATTCATCCTTATCCTTGTCGGTGGTGCATGAAAGGGCCGCAGCTGCCGTGCAGACCATAATCACGGCTACTGTAATTTTATAAAAGGCGGAAATAAAATTCTTCTCCATATGGGGTTAATTCTTTAGTTCGTGAATAGCCCAGTAGCCTATACGGTTCGTCCCGCCGGAGGCTATGGCATTTTCGTTGCGGGCCTGTTTGTTTTCCGTTACGCGCATCCTTATCACAACCTTGTCGCGCCCTATTATATCGTCCGGTAATGGGAAGTGGTATTGGATGAGCTGGTAATTGCTGTTCCAGTCCTGGGCGGTATAATTTGCGATGTGTTTCCACTGGGCGAGGGGCGCCGACTCGTCGTCGGCATACTCGATGGCAAAGAATTTCGGGCCGGTCTGCGAGCTCGAAGTGAGAAAAGAAAGCACAAGGGGATTGGTCGTCCCGGCCGTACTTGTCGTTATTATCCATGCTTCGCCCTGGTGATCCGTAATGGAGGATCCGGTGGCATTCCACCATATCTGGCAATTCAGGCTCACATTCTGGACATTCACGTTGCTGACGATTCCCGGTATGCCCATATAGTAGTTTCCTATGCCGGTGGCCGGGGCAACGCGGGAGAAACTCCACGACCAGTACATGCGCTGGTCGCTGGTGCCCGAGTCTACGGTTCCGGTATGTGAATTTTTTATATTACCGGTGCCCGCATCGGGATAAATCGTTGTCATCCTGTCTAAAGAAGCATAGGGGCCGAAGCGTACCACCTCGCGGGAAAGTGCCGTCGAGGGGTCGGTGGAGACTCCGTTGTCCGCGTCGCTGCGCAGCCTGAGTACAGTCTCGACCGCCGTGCCGCGGATGCGCTTTACCGCAATGCCGGTAACCGGCCCCGAACCCTGCGGCATCAGCCGGACGAATTTCTCGGTAAAACGGTACGACGTGTAAAGCCGAGCCGTCCTTCCCTGAGCATCCCGCAGGATATGGCAGCTCTCCATCGGGGTGTCCGCTTCCGCAAGGCTCGTTGCATTCCCGGGTGTGTAATATTCCACTTCCGAGGAATTGACATAGGTTCCCACGGGTACCGCAAACTCCACGGACGGGAGTTTGACCAGGACATTTTCATAATTCTCGATCTGGCCCGGATCGTCCAGTATTATCGGCTCGATTCCGGATGAAGCCACGGAAGAGATAACCGATTCGCTCCCCGAGAAACCCACTATCTTCGTTCGAGCTGTCGCCGTCTCGTAAATAAGCGGATAGCCGGTCAGGTGTAGCTGCATTTTTGTGCCGGGTTCGAAGATATTTTCCTGGTCGTCGGCAAACTCTATCCACAGACCTTTGTCACCCTGCTGGACGATCATAACATTGTCTTCGAAATTACAGGTACGGTAGTCGCTTATCACATATCCTTCCACGAAGATATTCCGGTCGATAATCGTATTGGCGGGTGTAGCGGAGAGCACCTCCCCTATGGTCGTCTCTTCGGCATATTGAATATCCATCTCGTTTCCGAGCTGTGTGACGAGGATTTCGGTATTTACCGTTTCGTATCCTGTACCGACCATTACGAACTTCACCCGGGCCTGTCTCTCTCCGTTCCGGTCGGTCGGAGCGATAATCAAATCCTGGTTCGTGCCGTCCGTATCTCCGGCTGTAACCCAGTCCACATCCGCGGGAACCTGCACCTGGTATGGAACGTTGGTGTCCAGTTTGATGGTCCTGGTGGCACCACGGTTACCGGCATATATCTCTTCCATACCGTGCATATCGAGTTTAATGTAGGGAGCAGCCGCCTTCTGGGTGATGTCGATAGCCGCGTATACCTTACCGGCCGAGACGACCTGCACCTGTGCCTGTCGCTGGAATGCATGGTCGGCATTGGCTTCGACCGTGACGGTGAAACGGCCGTCGCCACTCCCTTTGCTTTCGAAAACATCCACCCAGCTGTCCGCCTCGGTGTAATAATCGACATATAACTCCCAATGCGGAAGGTTGGAGTAGAATTCATACTGCTGTTCGCCGCCCGCTACATCGAATTCGAGCAGGGTATTTTCCGCATTCAGATATGCATAGATTTCCCGATCGTCGTCATCGTCGGTACATCCCGTTAAGAGTCCTCCCAGGCACAATAGTATCGTATATAATGCAGCCGATAACCTGTTATTGTATGAGATTGTTTTTTCCATATATCCGATCGTTATTGTTTGGATAATTCGAGTGCTGCCCTGCTCCACCATACCGGAGTTTTCATATCGTCCGCACCGTTTATATATGTATTCTGAAGCACGGCTACCGCCTGGGCATAATTGACCGGGTTTGTCTCCTGAGTGCGGGACGGGTAACCCAGCCTGCGCGGAAGGATATGGTCGTTGGCCGTTCCCGACCCGATGGTAAGCACGGGATAACCGGTGCGCCTGTAATCGTTCCAGGCTTCATACCCTACGAAGAACAGGGCTACGTATTTCTGCTCCATTATCTGGTCGATGGTGCCGTTGAAGGATAACTTTTCGAGCAGCTGCTCCTTTTTCGCATCGGTATATGCATGGTCGGGGTTCGGATCGACCGAATCCCAATATTCGAGCGATGCCATCAGTCCATTTTCGTAATAGTATCCGGCGGCTGTCTGACCGCCGCTTATCATCCCGCGGATGGCGGCTTCGGCCCAGATGAACATCACCTCGTCGTACCGCATTATGGAATAGGGCGAAGTGTAATCCCCGAGCACATCCTTATTGAGGGTTGCTATACCCGAATTGTCGGTTTCCTGAGTCGGCATGCCGCTCACCATTCCCGTCCATGACCCGCCGCTCTGAACTCCGTAAGAGGCGAGTCGGGGATCGTTCACCCTGTCCATCACATTCACCAGGAATTCCGCCATCTTGCGGCCATTGAACGATGCATCGGTATAGGATCCGAACATATTTTCGAACTGCGATTCCCCTGTATAACGGAGAATGGCCGCATCGTCCACCGATTCGAATACCGGGTAGGTGACCGGGTCGTTGAATATCTGCTGCATCTTATGGTTGATCGACATTGGATTATCGCCGCCCGAGATCCAGAAGTCACCGTCGCGGTTGCTGAGCCTCATCAGCAGGCGTAGATAGAGCGAGTTGTTAAACTTTTTCCATTTGTCCACATCTCCTCCGTAGAGAAGGTCTTTAGAGGGGAACTCCAGGGTCTCTCCCGGCCGGTACAGCGAATTTGCCAGCTCCAGCTCTTCATACAGTTCATGGTAAATATTTTCCTGGCGGTCGAACCTGGGCTGGGTAATGTTTTCGTCCAGACGGAAGGCTTCCGTATACGGGATGTCGCCGAAAAGGTCGGTAAGGGTCGAAACGTAAAGAACCTTCATCGTCCTTGCGACGGCTTCATAGTTCTTATCCCCGGCGTTTTGCGCAAGGATTATCATATGGTGGGCATTTGAGGCCCACTGGGCATGATTGTTCCATGCGCTGGTAAATACCCCGTTGGGGATAATGTAACGGTGGTACGCGTTGGTTGTGGTTCCCGAAGCGGTGTACTGTATCAGTTCTCCGTTCAACTGGTAAGTGCGGTTGAGCAACCCTTCGGCGCCGGAAAAAATGAGCATTTCCATCATTCCGGCCGGATGCAGCGACCAGAGCGGCATCTCGTTAGGATTATCGTCGTACTCCCCGAACTTATGTGTGCATGCCTGCGGTAAGGCGATAAAAGCCAGGGCTGCAATGCAGGCATATCTTTTAAACTTGTTCATATTGGCGTCAGAAACTTAATTTGAGGTTGAATCCGTAAGTGCGTGTCATCGGGTATGCTCCCTGCTCGATACCGCGGCTGATGGACGATCCGTTCATCGAGGCGGCGTCGGGGTCGTACTGCGGGAAATTTGTCCAGCAGAAAAGATTGGTGGCGTACAGGCCCACGGTTACTCCCTGGAGAAACCCGGTTTTTTCACATATCCGTGAAGGCAGGGAATAGCTCACATTCACTTCCCTGAGTTTGAGGTACGAGGTACTGAAAGTATTGCTCTCGGCATTGTCCCTGTTCCATACGAAAGTGTTGTAGTAGTCCACTATATCGGTGGTGATGGTGGTGTTTTTGCTGTATGTTCCGTCGCCGTTAAGGTTTACACCCTCATGCACGAGTCCTTCGTAGCGGCCGGGAAGCGAATTCTTGAGCTTACCCGTATAGGAAAGGGCAAAATTGGTCACCGAATAGGCCCTGCCGCCCTTTTGCCCGGTAAAAGTAAATGCGACATTGACATTCTTGTAGCGGAAAGACTGGGTTATCCCCGCCTTCCAGTCGGGATATATGCTTCCGAAATCCTTGAGGTCTTCGGTATTCAGTACGGGATTTCCCGTGGAGGGGTTGACAACCACCTGCCCCTCACAATCTACCTTGTTGCCGTTCTCGTCTATGTAGAAAGAGCCTTTGGGAGCGCGTTCCCAACCCCATCCGTAGATGCGGCCCAGCTCGGTGCCCGGATAGGCATAGATATAGACCCGGCTGCCGACCGTCTCGGAATTCACCTGCCATACCTCTACCCCGTCGGCCAGTTCAACCAGTCGGTTCTTGTTATACGACCAGTTGAAATTTATCTCCCACCGGAAATCGCGGGTCTTAACGGGCTGGAAAGTCGTCGCCAGTTCCACACCCTTGTTAGTAACCTTACCGGCATTGATGACCTTGTACCTCGCACCGGTAATCCCGTCGATGGGCGATGAGATTATCTGGTTGGTCGTCGAAGCCGTGTAGAAGGCCGCGTCGACCGACCAGCGCCCTTTGAACATCACCAGATCGAGACCGGCTTCCCAGCTCTCCACATTCTCGGGTTTCAGATGGGGATTCCTTTCGGTAGTCGGAAGGTAATAGGAACTGGAAAAAGTTCCGTTCAGATATACTTCCTGGGTGTTGTAGGGATTGGTATCGTTCCCTACGTTCGCCCACGATCCTCGCACTTTCAGCATCTCGATCCAGGGAGCACTCTCTTTAAGTCGGAAAACCCGATCGAGCAGGATGCTTGCGCTCACCGAAGGATAGAAATAGGAGTTGTTACCCGGAGGGAGCGTGCTCGACCAGTCGTTCCTTGCCGTAAGGTCGACATAGTACGTATCGTCCCACCCCACCGAGACAAGCCCGTAAAAGCTATTGATCGATTTGTTGCGGCGGGTGTTCTTATATATCAGTGTGGTGGCCGCATTCTGGAGCTGGAACACATTTGGGGTCGAAAGTTTCTCGGCCGTCTTGCTCTCGAACCGGTAATTGTTCACCATGTTGTTGCCCCCTGCCGAAGCATTGAAATAGAACCTTCCGAACTGTCTGTTGTAGCTGAGCAGGAAATCGTTGTTCATTTCGAATTTCGATGTGGACTGCTCACGGTAAAAACCGTCGTTATACCCGTTGGTATATTGCGGCTTGCGCTGTGTCGCGAAGTCGTAGTTCATATCCATACCCGACCGTAGGAGCAGACTCAGGTTTTCGGTGAAATCGACCGTGACCGAGAAGTTCCCGTAGACCCTGTCGCGGTCGAGAGTATTGAGGTTTTCGTAGGCCAGCCAGTATGCGTTTTCAGAACGGGCGGAACCGGTTCCGTTGTTTATCAATTTGCCCCCGTCCCCCGAGGCGATCATTTCCGGGATGCGGCCCGAAGCCCATTCGTTATAAAGGTCTTTCGTGCTTGCACTGGTCACCGTCCACATCAATGCGTAAAGCGGGGATGCCTGGCTGTATCCCGTGGTGGGAAGATTGTCCGAATCCTTGCGGTAATAGGTGACTTTGGCGCCTACCTTTATCCACTTGTTAATTTCATGGTTAAGCGAGAGGCTGAAGTTCTGGGAGGTATAACCGGTATTGGGCACGATCCAGTTATTCCGTACATCCTTTGCCGATATGCGGACGGAGGTTCCCTTACCGTTATTGCCGTCCACAGAAATGCTGTTGGTGTAGGTAACCCCGGTACGGAAAAATCCCTTGTACCAGTCGTACGGCCGCCATGGTTGTTTTGTGAATGTGTCGGTGTCCCAGTCATAGGAGTCGTAGGTGTAGAACATCTGTCCCTCGTACCTCGGCCCGAAAGCGTAGCGCGATTGAAGGCGAGGGTAATTCTGCCCGTCGTCGGAGAGGGTCGGCCCCACTGTCCAGAAACTGTAATATCTTCTGGCATCTTTGCCGTTGGAGGCGGGACTGTTGGAGGCGTTACCGTTGCCGGCACCGTACTCGTTTTGAAAGTCGGGCCAGTACCCGGCCTGTTCGAACGATATACCCGAGGAAACCGTGACACCCAAGCCCTTATTTACACGCCCCTTCTTCGTGGTTATAATGATCGCACCGTTGGCCGCCCTCGAACCGTAGAGTGCCGTAGCCGACGGCCCCTTGAGCACGGTTACCGATTCTATGTCGTCGGGGTTGAGGTCGCTTGCCCCGTTACCGAAATCCACCGGAGCGTCGAGACTCGAGTAGGAAGAACCCCCGAAATTGGTCATGTCACTGCTGATCGGTATGCCGTCAACCACGAAAAGGGCCGTATTATTGTCGTGCGAGAGGGAGGATTCTCCGCGCAGGGTAACCCTTATCGACCCCCCGGGGCCGGCTCCGGCGTTATCGAAGTTAAGTCCGGCCACCTTACCGGACATATTGTTGAGCCAGTTGCTCGAGACCGCATTCCCGAGCTCCTCCGAGGATACCGTTGTGACGGCATATCCCAGGGAACGCTGTTCGCGGGTAAGGCCGAGGGCGGTTACCACCACGGCATCTATCTGTCGGCTCTCGGGGATGAGTTCCACTTCGAGATTCGACTCCTGCCCGACCGTTACCTCCGTAAGGTGGTAACCGAGACATTGGAATGTTAGGATGTCGCCCGGTTTTGCCGATATCCGGAAAATCCCGTTCTTATCGGTCACCACCCCGGTTACGGTTCCTTTTATCACTACGGCCACTCCCGGTACGGGCCCGTCGCCGTTTTCCATAACTACGCCCGTCACCGGCCGGGTCTGGGCGGTGATCCCAAAGGGAATAATCGTCATCAGGAGTACGATCACCGCCAAACGGGAAATATTCGCCGCAGATTCTTTAATGGATGAATATGTTTGTATGAAGATCATATTTTTTGCAATTCAGCAATGTTTAAATTCGAGCAATAGCCGGCCAACCTGTCCCCGGGAATATCCGGGAACGGATTATAGGTTCACCTCAGCCAAGCGCGTATATGCTTCGGTGCCGGCTAATAAACTGCGCTTGTATTATTCTATGTCGATCTCGCAGTAGAGACCCTTACCGGGTGCTGTAAGCAGGTTGGTTACTTCGAATTTCATCCGCCCGCCGGTCATATCCTCCGTCTTTTTGAGCGTTACGGTATGTTGGCAGTGCGGCTTTACGGTATATTCGCGGAAATAGACCAGATTATTTCCCTGCTCCCTCTTCACCAGGTGGAATGGTACCTCCGAGTTGTTCTTTATGGTGATGTGAATCCGGGTTGCGGTCTTTCTTATGTTCAGGGTGTCGATCGACTTCTCGAAAATCTCCCTTAGGTATTTCTCCTCGCCGATAAGTTTATCTTCGTAGTAAACCACGGTGCGGCGATCTTCGAGGGCTTCCCGGATGGCACGGGCTTTTTTCTCCGTTGCGAATACAAGGGTCATCGGGCGGTGTTCACCACGGGCAAAGGCGTAGTCGGTCTGAATGGGCTGGTGTATATCGGAGTTGCCTATCATGGTGAGGTTCCTGTCGAGGGCCCACTGGTGAGCTTCCGGGTAATAACTCTTTCCGTTGGCTACCTCTATTCCCTGCATATATCCCAGGTCGTAAATTTTCGAGTGCTCGGCCATCCAAAGTGTGGTGTCGGGCTGCTGTGAGTCCCATCCGGGATGGTTCCAGAAGATAAACCCGCCTTGCTCTTTAGACGCGGCGCAGGAGTCCATATAAG
>JAJBVJ010000236.1 GCA_020859875.1 Rikenellaceae bacterium | reverse complement strand
GTCCTATACCATAACTGCCGATTTGGGGGCGCTCGCCGCAGTGAGCGGCGAGGGAGCGAAATTCAGCTTCTCCTTCTCGACATATCCGCTTGCGTTACGGGGAAACCTCGCTTCATTCACTACGACCGAGGGAAAAGATGACAGCTACGATATGGTGCTCGACCTTCGAAGTCCGGACAGGGAAGAGGCCGCCACGGTCGAGGGTCTGGTCAAATTTTCAGAAACGGTCGATGCCGTGTGGGAACATGCCCCGGACGGGAAACAGCATACCCTGACGATCACGGGCGTAGAGGCAGGGAAGGCCCCGCGCTATATCACCCTCTCCACGGAGAAGAGATCCGGTGCGGAAAAGGGGGAGATCGCATCTGTAAGGATACCGGCAAAGGGTGAATTCGGAATTTACGACGTGCGGTATGTGAGCGAGCCGCAAAAATATATCGAAGCGGTATTTACCGCTCAGCTCGACGGCCGGCAGGATATGGACGGGCTGGCCTTTATCGCGGGGGAAAAGCCCCAGAAGGTGGAGGTAGACGGGAACATTTTGAAGATATATCCGGAGGCCTCCCAGAGCGGTACGATAAAGGTGATGTTCACCGAGAGCATCCGAAGCGCATCCGGCATACTTTTAAACGACAATCTTACATTCGAGATAGAGACGGAATCCGACGCTCCGGCGATCAAGATGCTCGGCGACGGGGTGATAATGCCCTCCGGGGGAGCCCTTACGGTTCCTTTCCGCGCCGTCTACCTTCGCGGGGTAGTGGCAAAGGTTATCAAGATACCGGAAAACAATATGGGGCATTTCTTTCAGAACAACTCCATTAACGAAGGCCGGCAGCTGGTTCAGGTAGGAAGGCTTGTTGCACGGAAGACCGTTTTCTTCGATGCCGACATATCGGATTTCACGCGTTGGGGAACTTATGCCATCGACCTGCGAGATATTATCGAACCGGAACCCGGTGCGCTCTACCGCCTGGAACTATCCTACAACCGCGACCTGAACACCTATCCGTGCGACGATTACCAACCGCGCACCCGAGAAGAAATAATGGCCGAAGAGGAACTCAACCTTCTCTCGGAGATGGCGACCTACGATAAAGGGAAGTCCAGAACCTACTACTATTATTACGACTACGACGATTACGATTACGACTACGACGATTACGATTACGACTACGACTGGTATTATTACGACTACCACGAGCGGGATAATCCCTGTAGCGAGAGCTACTATTACCGCAAAGTCTTCTCGAAAAATATCCTTGCCACGGATCTCGGCCTTATAGTTAAGGGCGAAGAGGGAGGAGGCATGGTTGGGATGGTGCACAACCTCAATACCACCGAGCCCGTAGCGGATGCGGAGGTGACGGTCTACAATTACCAGAATATGCCCGTCGGGAAGGGACGTACGGACGCCTCGGGTAAGGCCCGTATCGCGGTCAAGGGAGGTGTACCTTATTATGTGAAGGCCGCCAGCGGCCCCCACCGGGTATATATTCGTACCGACCGTGGCGACGCTCTCTCGCTCAGTACGTTCGACGTCTCCGGAGAGGTTGTGCGTAAGGGTATCAAAGGATTCATATACGGTGAGAGGGGCGTCTGGCGCCCGGGAGATACCCTCTTTTTGAGCTTTATGGTCTCCGACCGGGACGGCACGCTCCCGGCGGACCATCCGGTAGTGCTCGAACTCTACAATCCGCTCGGTCAGCAGTATGTTCGACGTGTGGCACCGCAGGGCTCTTACGGCATCTATTCGTTCGAGGTTCCGACAGATCCCGATGTTCCGACCGGATCGTGGGAGGCAAAGGTGACCGTGGGCGGAATAGAGTTCTCGAAAAGGCTGCGGATAGAATCCATAAAGCCCAACCGTCTGAAGATAGATTTTAATTTTGACGACGACATTCTTATAGCCAATACGAACGTTACGGCAAACTTCCATACCGAATGGCTCCAGGGAGCCACGGCACGCAATCTCAAGTATGAAATCAACGCCACGGTATCGGCCTCGAAGACGACCTTCCCGAAATACGCCGGCTACTCGTTCGACGACGAGCTAAAAACTTTCGATGCGGAGCAGATGCACTTTGCCTCGGGCACCACGGACGAGAATGGCGATGCAAAGCCGTCGGGAACCATCCATGTGGGAAAAAATTCGCCGGGGATGATCAACGTAATGTTCGATACGAAGGTCTACGAAGAGTCGGGCGATTTCAGCATCGACGTGCTGAACCGGAAATTCACTCCCTACAAACGATATGTCGGCATCGTTTCGCCGCAGGTCGGAAAAGCACACCTGAATACTAAGGAGAACCACAAATTCGAAGTGGTGTCACTCGATTACAAGGGAGTGCCGGCAGCCGACGTCCGCGTCGAGGTGGAAGTATACAGGGTGGGGTGGTACTGGTGGTACAGCTCCAGTAACGAGAGGCTGGCAAATTATTTATCCAGCTCTTACAACCGTCCCGAAAAATCCGTCTCACTGCGCACCGACTCCAACGGGAAAGGGTCGTTCGACCTCAATTTCAGCGACAGCGAGTGGGGTACTTACTATATAAGGGTAAAGGATGAGATGGGCGGCCACAGTGCCGGTACGCTTGCCTACTTCGACTGGCCTTACCTTCAGGGACAGCGCGGCGCGGAAGGCGCCACGGCGGCAAGCCTTCTTACGCTCAAAACGGACAGGGACGAGTATAACCCCGGAGACAAGATCCTTTTAACATTCCCCTCTTCCGAGGGAAGCCGCGCTCTGGTGAGCATCGAGAACGGCTCGAAGGTTATCGGTGTCGAACAGCATGTATGCGATAAAGGAGAGACCACCATCGCCATCAAGGCCGACGAGGATATGATGCCGAACGCATACCTGCACGTCACCCTGATACAGCCCCACGGAAACTCTGGCAACGACCTGCCGATCAGGCTTTACGGGGTGGTGCCCGTAACGGTTACCTCTCCCGGAAGCAGACTCCGTCCCGTACTCTCCATGAAGGACGAAATCCTGCCGGGGAGTAAGTACGAAGTGACCGTGAGCGAAGAGAAAGGGCGCCCGATGGCGTATACGCTTGCCATAGTGGACGAGGGCCTGCTCGATCTTACCCGCTTTGCCACCCCCCGACCCGTGGAATGCCTTTAATGCCAAAGAGGCCCTCGGCGTGAGGACATGGGATATGTATAACGACGTGATCGGAGCCTTGGGCGGAAGACTAGAACAGGTGTTCAGCATCGGCGGCGACGACGCCCTGAACTCGGGGCCTAAAGCCATTGTAAACAGGTTCAAGCCCGTCGTTACCTTCCTGGGCCCGTTCACCCTGAAGAAGGGAGAAAAACAGAAACATACCATCGAAATGCCCAATTATAACGGACGGGTTCGCGTAATGGTCGTAGCCGGAGACGGCTCGGCATACGGTCACACCGACAAGAGCGTGATGGTGCGCCGTCCGGTTATGCTGCTGGGAACACTTCCGCGTGTTATAGGCGTCAACGAGACCATGACCGTCCCGGCAACGGTGTTCGCAACCGAAAAGGGTATTGGGCAGGTGAAGGTTTCCATTTCGTGCTCGGGAAATATGAGCGTCGAGGGGCCGCAGACAGTAACACTCGACTTCGATAACGAGGGAGACAAGCAGGCGTTCTTCACGGTCACCACGGGCCCGACGCCCGGGGCCGGGAAGGTGGTGTTGACGGCCGAATCGAAAAAGGGGAAAGTAAATTACGATACCGACATCGAAGTACGGTCGGTCAGCAGACCCGTAATGGCCGTAACGGCCGGTACGATCCCCGCAGGGGGGCAGTGGAACGGAACCGTGGAGGTGCCGGGAATGGACGGTACGAACGACGTGACGCTCGAAATATCGACCGTACCGCCAGTTAATCTTTCATCCCGTCTCGAGTATCTTATAGGCTATCCGCACGGGTGTATCGAACAGATAACCTCCAAAGGGTTCCCGCAGTTATACCTCAAGAATTTTACCGCCCTAACCCAGCAGCAGCAGCGCATAACGAGCGATGCCGTGAAGGAAGTCATCAGCCGCCAGCGCTCGTACCAGACTGCCGAGGGAGGTTTCTCTTACTGGCCGGGGGGAACGAGCACCCACGCATGGGGGACGATCTATGCGACCCATTTCCAATTAGAGGCCGAACTGCAGGGTTACCTTGTGCCGGAAGGGATGAAAACGGCCGCATTAAATAACCTGCGGCTGGTGGCCCGCAACTTCAAAACCGACGGTTTGGATAAAAGTAACCGGAACTCCGAGATAGTAACCCAGGCCTACCGCCTTTATGTACTCGCCCTCTCGGGCAATGCAGAGACGGGGGCCATGAACCGGCTGCGCGAACATGCCGACCTGGCCAGTACCGCCCGCTTCTACCTTGCTGCGGCATACGCCCAGGCCGGCCGGACGGATACGGCAAAGGAGCTCCTCGACGGTTATAAACCAGTGAGCGACTATAAATACGGCCAATACGACTATACATTCGGCAGTGTGGTGCGTGACCGCGCCGTCCAGCTTATCGCCACCCTTCTTGTCGGCGACGATTTGAAGGCCGCCGAAATCAGTGCCACGATTTCGGATGAACTCGCCTCGAAGAGATGGATGAGCACACAGACCACGGCATACGCGCTGATGGCCATGTCGAGGCTGTATGAGAACTACCTGGCCGAGGGAGTGTCGCTCGACTATACCTACGGTTCGGTTAAGGGAAAAGTGGCTTCGGAGAAGATAATCAACACCGTGGAGATCGGAACCGGGTTGTCCGGCAGCACGGAATCGACCATTGTAAACAACGGGAAGTCGGGCGCATTTTTACGCTGGATAGCTTTCGGTATTCCCCCTGCCGGAGAGGAGACGGCCTACGAAAACCGCATCAAGGTCGATGTATATTATACCGACTTGAAGGGTAATCGGATCGAGGTGTCGAACCTCGAACAGGGAACCAATTTCAAAGCCGTGGTAACCGTCGAAAACCCGTCTTTATCCGCCTACAACAATATCGTAATAACACAGATTTTCCCCTCGGGCTGGGAGATACTCTCCACACGGTTCGCAAGCGAGGGCTCTGCGGACAATTATCCCGATGGGGTGAACTACCAGGATATACGCGACGACAGGGTTTACAGCTATATCGACCGATTCAATTCCCGCCAAAGGATCAGGATAACCCTCAATCTTGCCGCCGTCTACCAGGGCCGGTTCCATCTGCCGCCCGTATATGCCGAAGCGATGTACGATAACGACATCCGGGCCAATACCGCCGGAGGTACCGCCGAGGTAACCCGGGACAGGTAACCGTCTTAAACCGAAAGGAGGGGGCGCAATGTAATAGTGCTCCCCCTCTTTTTTTATATTTGCAGCCGGCACTGCTTGAGATAGCTACGGCCCATAAAATCCGAGGGGGATGCATCACTGCTTCCCCCTCTTTGTCTAACTACCAGCTGAATCTTAAATAAATAATTCAATTAACTACCCGTAAAACCTAAAACCTTTTGTGGAAATTATTATTCTTTTCGCTTAACAAAGATAGCAGGATTTATGATTTATCCAATTATTTTATGAAGATATTAACCCGCCGGTTTTGATAAAAATCCCAACGTGGGGATTTACGATTTGCGAAATCTGTAAAAATACCGTCCTCCCTTCGGAAGGTTTGACGTTCTCGTTAAAAAAACGAGGCTTTTTTGAATTTCACAAGTTTGTTCCTTAACTTATAGTAAGGAATTAAAAATCCGGTGATTGAAGGTTATTAAAGTTACAAAAAATGTAATTTATGAAACTTCTTTTAGTCCATACGGGCCCGCATCCCTCCTATGTGCGGGCGGTCGAGAAGGAGGGGTTTCTGTTAGAAACTGCAACTAACTATATGGCGGCGGGGGATAAATGCGGCGTTTACTTTTATGATGTGGTTCTGATAGATCTTCCCGTTCCGGACAATGGATTGTATGAGCTTTTGGCAACGATAAAAAGGGCAGATTCCCATACCGGAATAATCATGGCATCCGATCCGGTTCAAGTACAAACCAAAATAGAACTTCTGATGGCCGGTGCTGACGATTATCTTGTCCGTCCGTTCGAGCCGGGGGAATTGGCCGCCCGCGCGAGAACGCTGGTAAGGCGCTGCACTATGGAGGGTCGGCAATCGCTCGAACACCGGGGGGTGCGGATAGAGCCTTCGACACGGCATGTAAGCTGCAAGGGCACTCCCGTAACTCTTACCCGTAAGGAATACGAACTGCTCTTCTTTTTCCTGCGCAACCCTGAAAAAATACTTACCCATGAGGCCATCGCCGAATACCTATGGGGCGATTTCAAAGGCCTGAGTGCCGACTGCTTCGACTTTATATACAGCCATATAAAAAATATCCGGGAAAAACTTGCCGGCGCCGGTACCCGCCATTTTATAGATACGGTCTACGGGGTGGGTTATGTGGTGAGATAACTCTAAGGGAGAAGGCGGTAAATAAAAGTGTGACCGTCTGTATCTATGCCGAAACTATCCCCGAGGCTCTCGTTGAGGGTTCCCTGCCACCAGGCTTTCAAATGAGCCCCGTAGAGGGGATATTTGAGCCCGTAGGTAGTGATACGGGTAGCAGGGTCGAGGCACAGGATAGAGACCTGCTGGCCGGCAAAACCATCGAATATGGTTTTCCGGTCAATATGGTCGACAACACCCAGCTCGGTTACCATTCTCACCCGGCCGCAAAGACCGTAAATCGTGTTATAGTCCGCAAGCAGGCTTATGTTCCCGACGGTATGGTCTTCGCGCTTCCCGGTGGCCCCCAGGATAATTATATCGCCATCTTCCCGCAGAATATTCGCACAAAAAACCACCGCCTTTGTCAGGTCGTTGGTCTGCTGTCCGCTGTCGTGATGCAGGAGCGGTGCGAATTTCACTTTAGTCGCGGGCGATACGGAATCGAGGTCGCCCACAATGGCGGCAGGCAATCCGCCGGCTGCCGTGTAGCTGTCCGCCGCCCCGTCACAGCAGACCACCTTTGCCGCATTTTCGAGGATACGCCGGGAGTAGGGAGATGAAGGGTACTGCCCGTCGGCCAGGATAACGGTGTACCGCCCGGCGGGATCGGGAATTCCCAGCGGGGTATATTTTCCGATATTATTCATACTTCGTCTGCTCTGCAAGTTTACGCCACCGGTAATAGCCGAATACCGCTATCACCATATATAAGGTGTAGAGTATGGCTGTCGGTAAGAGGCCCTTGTAGAAGTAGAGGCCGGCGCTGACCATGTCCACCACAATCCATACGAGCCATTGCTCCACATACTTCCGGGTGAGAAGCCATAACCCGGCAACGCTGAGTGCCGTGGTAAAACTATCCCCGTATGGGACGTCGCTGTCGGTATATCTTTTCAGTACGAAAAGAATAACTGCGAAAACAACGGTGGTTACGACCGCAGCGGGAAGCCAGTATTTAGCGGGGGTGTGAGAAACGGACAGCTGCGATTTATCTTCGGCTTTATTTCTTCTCCTTGTCCTTCCCAGCCAATAGGCCCATCCGTAGAGGCCCGCCGCAAGGAAGTAGACGTTTATCCCCATATCGGCATAGAATCCCGAGGCATAATATACATAGATGTATATTGCGGGCATTACGATCCCCGTGAGCCAAAGCCAAACGCTCGCCCTGTATTCGAGCCATATATACAGCAGTCCTACGACCGCACCCGTTATTTCCAGCCAGAGCATCCCGATTTATTTATCAGCCGCCGGGAAAAATTCCCCGGCGGCAAAGGTAAACATTATTCTCTGCAAGATTAAAACCGCAAGGTAATGTTTGCCATTACATTGGTTCCGGCCTGGGGGAAATAGTACATTTGTTTGAGGCGGGCCCTCCGACCGTTTTCTTCGATAAAATAAGTAACCTCGTACCCGTTGCTTTCATATTTGGCATTGAGGATGTTATAGACGGTAAAGCCGACGGTCATGGATTTTAACGAGGGAAGGCGGAACGAGTAATCGAGCCTAAGGTTGGAGACGCAGTAGGCGTCCAGTTCCAGCTTGTCGGAACCGGATGCAATATCGGTAAACTTGGAGCGGGCGCTCTCCGAGTTGGTGACATATTGCTTGCTGACGGCATTGGTCTGAAGGCTCGCGCCGAACCCGCGGTGGGAAAAGGCGATGATGCTTCCCGCGATAACCGACGGCGAAAAGGCGATGGTAGTGGTACCGAGATATGTTTCCACGTCCCGGACTCCCGCCGCATCTTCAAAACTAAGGTGGTCTGTGTATTTCTTTATTTTATTACGGCTGAATGTGGCGTTGATATCCCAGCTAAGCCAATCGGTAATCTGCACCCCGGCCGTAAGCTCGATACCGGCCCGGTAGCTGTCCGGAACGTTGGTGGAGAGGGCCTCACCGATGTGGTTGATCTCGCCGGTAAGAACCAGTTGGTCTTTATACTTCATATAGTAAAAGTTGGCCGCGGCAGAGAAGATGCCGCTGCGGTAGGTTGTGCCTGCTTCGTAGTCGGTGAGACGCTCCCGCCTGGGAAGGGCGTCGGGCTCGGCATCCTTGAAATTGTCGCGCGTGGGTTCTTTCCCGGTCATGGCTACCGAAGCGTATATATTCCAATTAGTACCAAGGTCGTACGATATGCCGGCTTTGGGGTTGAAAAAGTCATATTTGCGGTCTATATCCAGGATTTGCAGTCCGCCTATCGAATCGTCCCATTTGTCGTTTACCCCGTCGATCTTGTAGCGGATTCGGCGGTACTGTACGTCTGCGTAGAGATAGAGCCCTTTTGCCGCATTCCAGGTCGCTTTGAGGTAAAGATTGGCGTCGAATTTTTCTCCCTTGTTGCGGTAATATTCGTGGTCGGGCAGAAAACCGCCGTTGTTGGCATAGTCCTGCACCCAGATAACGTTCCCGAAATGGTGGCCGTTGTATTTGTTGGCCGCCCCGCCCAGGGTGGCCGTCAGACGCGGCGCGGTGTAATCGAGCGAGAAGACCCCGCCCCCGAAGCCGTTGTCCATCATCTTGCGGCGTACGAGGTTGGCTTTAGTTACCAGGCCCTTTCCTGCATCGTAGTAGGGTTCATTAGAGGGATCGCCGGGAACATAGGGCGTGAGGTTATACTCGGAAAGTTTCCGGCCGCTTTTATACTCTTCGTAATAACCGTCGCCGTCGGTGTAATGCAGGTTTGCATTGAGCGTGAGCCGCTCCCCTATATGCCTGGTAAAGAGAAGCTGGTAGTTGTACTGGGTGTAATTGTCTGTGTGGTTTTTATAATATCCGTAGAATTTGGGTACGGGGTCGCCGTTGGAATCCCTGACCAGCTTTCCGTTGGAATCGTACTCGAAGCCCCACATCTCCCCGAGGTTATTTTCCCGGCGGTCGGCCTTCATCTGCTCTTTGGTAATCCCTTCCCAGGCGAGATAGGTCTTTTCCTTGCCTCCGAAGGTGATGAATTTCACCACTGTTTTGCGGCCGTAATATCCCGCCTGAAAGAAGTAGGATTTCAGGTCGGTGGAGGCACCCCGCCGGTAGCCGTCGGAAGAGATGTTCGACAGGCGTGCGTTTAAAGCCCATCGGCTGCCGAGTAGCCCCGTGCCGATATTCACTGTTTCGCGGTGTGTGTTATAGGAACCGTACCCGGCCGATACCTCTCCGTAAGGGGTGGGGGAGAGGTTCTGGGTTTTAAGGTTGATGCTTCCACCGAAAGCTCCCGCCCCGTTGGTGGAGGTACCGACCCCGCGCTGTACCTGTATCTCTTCGAGGGAAGAGGCAAGGTCCGGGACATTGACCCAGAAAACTCCGTGGCTCTCGGCATCGTTCATCGGGATACCGTTGGCTGTAACGTTGATCCGCGTGGCATCGCTTCCGCGGATGCGGATACCGGTATAGCCGATCCCGGCGCCCGCTTCGCTGGTCGCCACCACGGAGGGGGTTCCCAGGAGCAGGAAGGGCAGGTCGATGCCCGTGTTGACATTATCCAGCGTGGCACGGCCGACATTGGTATAGGCGACCGGAGTCTTCTCCCCGGCACGGGTCGATACCACCTCGACGGCCTGCAGTTCGACCATGCGGATAGAATCTCCCGGGCCATCGTGTCTTCCGTCCGGAAGGTTCGTACCCGCTGCCGGTAGGGCGGCAGCGGCGAGTCGACCGGCGGCGAGGATCGCCGCGGCAGTTGTAAATCTTCTCATCATTTAAGTTTTTAAAAGAACGGAAAAAGGAGTACTTTTCCATCAATCCCTACGCCGGCATTACCCGTATCAGGTTCGAAGGGTATAATCTCAGCCCTTAATATTGAAGGCACCCCTTTTAAAAACGATATGTAGCGAACCGGATTTTCCGGTACGGGGACAAATGTAAAGAGTTTCCCGGGAAAAACAAAACGAGCGCGACCTGCCGGGGGTGCGCTCGTCGGTGAAAATGAGAAACGTTCGCCTATTTGTTGGTTATGCGGACTGTATTGCCGTTTATTGAGTAGGCGAACGGAATTGAATTCATCAGAGATCCCAAAACATCCTCGATGCCGTCCTTTTGCTGTATGGCCCCGGCGTAGCTGCCGGGAATATTCAGATCGTCGTCGAAAAGGAAGCTGACGTTATAGAGCTGTTCGAGGGTTTTGGCTATGTCGTATATGGAGGCGTCGGTGAACGGTATGAGGTTGTTGTGCCACACGGCGTCCAGTTTCGTGTTTACGGTCTTTACGGTCATCCTACGGGACGACATATCGAGTTCCGCCCTCTGGCTGGGCGATAGAACGATCTGCCCCTCGCCGTTCATGCCTTTAACTTCGACAGTCCCTTCGATAAGGGAGACATGTGCCAGATCCTTATCGCCGTAGGAGTGCATATTGAACTGCGTGCCCAGTGCGGTGGTATGCAGCACGGGACTGCTCACAACGAAGGGAAGCGCCTCGTTATGAGCCACATTGAAATAGGCTTCACCGTCGAGATGAAGCTCACGGTCGGATTTCCCGAAATTTTCCGAGTAGGTGAGGGTTCCGCCCCTGTTGAGCCAAACTTTCGAGCCATCGGGAAGGATCACTTCCTGGATGGGGTCGATATCGGATGCCTTGACGACGATGCGGGATGGCTCGGTCATCGTGTCGAGCAGGAAGATACCCGCAGTGATAACTGCTACCGCTGCTGCGGTATAGAGCCAGTTTATCCTTCTCTTTCTGGCCCGCTGAGCGGCGGTGTCTCTCTTCAGCCGGTTTTCATGATCGTCTATACGGGCCAGAAGCCTTTGCTGGGCACCCAGGATAAACTCCTGCTTTTCGAAAGCCTTTTTTTGCGGACGCTGAAGTGTGAGCTCGAGGTTGAAAAGAAGCTTGCGGTTCTCCTCCGATTGGTCGAGCCACTGGCTTATCAGGCTATTTTCGGTTTCATTGCATTCCCCCTGAAGGTATTTCAGCAATAATGTTTCATTCAATGTCATAAGGTCGGTTCTTTGCCGGCCGTGCGGATCGGGCGGACACGGTCAACAAAACAGTAATATTGTTAAAATCGATGTAAGGTGGCTCAATTTGTTTCTCAATAGTTTCAACGCCTTGTACATGTGGGATTCGACCGTTTTTACCGTTATCCCCAATACGTCGGCTATCTCCTTGTTGCGAAGGTCGTGCAGGTAACTCAGTTTAAAAACTTCGCGGCATTTATCGGGCAGTTCGTCTATAATTTTATCTATCTGTTCCCCGAGCTCTTCCCCTTCGATAATTTTTAGTATCTCGTTGTTGTCAGGGGCCAGGTGGGCGGCTTTGGCCTCGAATATCTCCCGCGCGGCAGTACTGTATCTGGCGACGATCTTCTCGTGTTTTATTTTGTTGAGACACTTGGTGTAAACCGAGCGGTACATGAAAACATGGAGCCTCTCGCCCGCTCTGATCTCCCCGCGCCTTTTCCACAATTCGAGAAAAGCATCCTGCACCACATCTTCCGCCTGCTCGGCAGGGAGCATCCGCGATGCATAGAACAGCAAGGACGGGTAAAGCTTCCTGAAAAAGGCGGTAAATTCCTCCTTTTCTCTGATCCCTCCGTATTTACCTTCCGAATATTTTTCAGAGGCCGTACCCATTTTCTTTTTACTATATTAATAACACCCGTAGGAAAAATAACACTTACTGCCAAGGTAAAAAAATTATCGGCGAATATCAATTTGTGACCGTCGTAATGTAAATTATCTTTATAAGTCTCTTATTAAAGGTCTGGGATCACATAATGAAATAAAATGTATAAAAATCGTTCCGAAAACGTAAGAGTTTTTCGGCGCAGGGTTGTTTTATGGATATACGGAAGATTTTTGACCGAACAACCTACTAACATTTAATGACCAGATGAAATGATGGACTTTACTTTCACATGCCGGAAGGGTGCGAGATTTACCTTTTTGGCGGTTCTTTTCTTCTTTACCCTGGCAGGAAGGCTCGGTGCGCAAATATCCTACAGCGCACAGGATCCCACGCTGGGAGAGGTGATCGAGCACGTTCGCTCGCAAAGCGATTACCAGTTCTTTTACGACACCGGCCTTACCGGGCAGAGGGTGAGATCGGCAGAGGTTTCGGACGTTCCGGTCGAGACACTCCTTGCCGCCGTGCTCGGGGGTACGGGTATTGACTACAAGATCGAAAACAGGATAGTCTACCTGTCCCAGGCTCCGCGGTCTGCCGAGCAGCCTGCCCGGGAGAGGCTGATTACCGGGACGGTTACCGATACCAACGGGACACCGCTTCCGGGTGTAGCCGTAACCATTCCGGGAACTTCGACCGGGGTATCGACCGGCATGGACGGCAAATATACCATAAGGGTCGCCCCTTCTTCCGGCTCCCTTATGTTTTCCTACCTGGGATACGAAACCGAGAGCGTCGATCCGGGAAGCCGGAGTGTCATCGACGTGGTGATGCGCGAGAGCGCTATCGACGTGGGTAATGTGGTGGTGACCGCCATGGGTATCAAAAGGGAGGAAAAATCCCTTACCTACAACGTCCAGACAATCGATTCCGGAGAATTTCAGACCGTGCGGGACGTAAACCTGATGAACAGCCTTGCCGGTAAGATCGCCGGTGTTACCATTACCCAGAGCTCTTCGGGGCTCGGCGGGTCGTCGCGCGTGGTAATGCGCGGGCCCAAATCGCTCTTCGGAGACAACAATGCCCTATATGTAGTCGACGGTGTGCCCCTGGCCAATATGAAATCCACCCAGTCGGACAACTACTACGAAGTGGACAGGCAGGGCGACAGCGAAAGTATTTCGCTTCTCAATGCCGACGACATCGAGAGTATGTCCGTTCTGACCGGTGCCGCAGCCGCAGCGCTATACGGCAACCGAGGCTCCAACGGGGTAATATTGATTACGACCAAAAAGGGTTCGTCCGACGGTACGAAGTTGTCTTATACCAATAACACCACCTTCAGCAACCCCTTCAGGATGCCCAAGTTCCAAAACACATATGGACAAAGTGCGGATTCTTATGCCAGCTGGGGCCAGAAACTGGCTACCCCGTCGAGCTACGATCCGGCCGATTTTTTCCAGAAGGGTACAAACACGATGAATACGATCTCCCTTTCCACGGGCGGCGAGAATCACCAGATGTACGCTTCGGTGGGATCGGTGAATGCACGCGGGATAATCCCGAATCAAACATACGAGAGGTATAACTTCAACCTCAAGACGACAAGTGTGCTGGTTAAGGATAAACTCGACCTCGACCTGGGGGGTCAACTACATAGACCAGAGGGATCAGGGGTCGGTGGCTCACGGGCTCTATTACAACCCCATACCGGCAATTTACCTCTTCCCTCCGGGAGACGATATAAACCGCTTTCTTCCCTATAAAATATGGAATTCCGAACGTAATTTCCAGACCCAGAATTGGGCCTACTCGGACGAAGGCCTCGAGGGTCTGAAACAAAATCCCTTCTGGATAGTAAACGAAAACCGGCTCCAAAACCGCCGAAACCGCTTCATCCTGACGGGAACGCTCAATTACAACATCCTCGACTGGCTCACCCTGTCGTTAAGGGGCCGGATGGACAGGTCTACGGCGGTTTTCGAACGCAAGCTGTCGGCATCGACCGACGTCTTGTTCGCCCACTCCGACAACGGTTACTATTCCGATTATACGCGAAAAGACCGGAACATGTACGGCGACTTCCTGCTCAATATGGACAAGGGGTTCGGCGACAACTGGCGGATAGTAGCCAATTTCGGCGGCAGCTTCAACGACGAGATGTACGACTACAAAGGATATGAAGGATCGCTGTCTACCTTCCCCGACCATTTCCACGTAGGGAACCTGAATATAGAGATTAACGACCGCGAAAGGTACCATACCCGCACTACCGCTTTTTACGCTACGGCCCAGGTGGGATATAAAAGTATGCTCTTTCTCGACCTTACGGGACGCATAGACCATTTTTCCCAGATCTATAATGTCGAAACGGGAGAGTTCCAGTCGACTAAATACCCGTCGGTGGGCCTTTCGGGGGTTCTGACCGAGATGTTCAATATACCGCGAAAAGCGGTTCCTTTCTGGAAAGTAAGAGCCTCCTATACCCAGGTGGGTAACCCGCCCGAACCTTACCTGATTAACAATTATACCTCTATCGTCAACGGTACTCTCGTTCCCGGTGGCTTCCCGGTAAATTTGAAGCCCGAAAGGACAAAGGCGTTCGAGGTGGGTACCGATATGAGGTTGTGGGAAAACCGCTTCGATATCTCTTTTACCTACTACAATACCAACACCTACAACCAGCTCTTTATGTATTCGCTCCCGCCCAGCACCGGGCAAAGCTATACATTTGAGAATGCCGGTAAGGTAAATAACTACGGTATAGAGTTGAAAGTTGGCATAAGGCAGGATCTGGGCCCGGTAAAATGGAACGGTACGGTGACCTACTCTCTGAACCGCAACAAGATCAAGGAGCTGTTGGGCGATACGGTGATCGACCCGGTGAGCGGCGAGCCGATGGATGCCCCACAGGAGTTCGAAGTGGCGTCTAATATCGGAAGTTCATACCGTATGATCCTGAAAAAGGGCGGCACCATGTCCGATATTTATGTAAATTCGTTCAAACTCGACGAGCATGGATATGTATATGTACATCCTGTAACGGGAGCCTTCTCTGTGGATACCGAAAACTACATTAAGATCGGAAGTGCAGCGCCGCTGTATAACCTGAGCATGAGCAACAGTTTCGCCTGGCAGGGTGTGACCCTCGGATTTATGATCGATGCACGGGTCGGGGG
>JAJBVJ010000301.1:5370-15936 GCA_020859875.1 Rikenellaceae bacterium | reverse complement strand
CCAGTGCATTCTTATTTATTCCACCTTCTTCCTACCGGAAACCTGGACGGACAGGTAGATTAAAATAAATACACCTGAGGCTCCAACCGTAACGGCGATCGGGCCGATGCCCCGGATCGTGGCGGTGAGCTCTCCCCGTCCGCCCGAGACCAGCGGCGAAAGGTCGGCGGCGGTTACCTTCAGATCGCGAAGGAAGTCGAGCCCCGGGATGCGGGCATATTTATAGAGCGCCTCCTTCGTGCACCAGAGTGTAGGGATGAACAGGGGATCGCCGGCCCCCGGCAGTCCTCTCTCGGCTTGGGAGACGAATTTGGAGGAGGCCCGCGAGAAATCGCAACCGAGATTCTCGATATCCACGGCGCAGGGGTGCTGGGATACAATCGCCGCGGCCGCACCCCGGCAATGGGAAAAACCGGCGTGGCCGTACCCGGCCCCCCTTTCTAAAATTGGAGCGCCGTCCGTGCCGTATGTGATCCGGGCGTCGGGAATGATCGACCGCAGGGCCGCCCGTGCCCACAGGTGGTCGCCGCGGCGCCGTGGGTTCGTAAAACGGGAGGCGGAGACGAGATCCTCTTGCGTAATACCCGGAACAGGGCCCTCGGCGGGGCCCGGATTATCAAGGATGGCAAGCTCCCCCCCGGGGATATGTTCGCGTAGGATAACGGTCATGGTATCACGGCCTATTGCCCGGGGGCAGCGGGTTCGATAAGGGTGACTTTTACCTTGTCGATACGCCGTCCGTCGAGCGAGGTGACGGTAAACCGCATCGACTGAAAGGTCACGCTGTCGCCCTTTTGCAGGAAGTCGTGTTTGAGTTCGAGAACGAGCCCCGCGACGGTCTCGATATCGGCGGACATCTCGTCGAAGTAGTCCTCGCCGAGGCCGAGCACCTCCTCCAGATCGGAGATGTGGGTCTTGCCGTCGAAGATGTAGTTGTTATCGTCGATCTTTTTATAGAAGGTAGGCTCTTCGGCATCCGATTCGTCCGAGATTTCGCCCACTATCTCCTCGAGTATATCTTCGAGCGAGACAAGGCCTTGCGTTGCTCCGTATTCGTCCACCACGATGGCCATGTGCACCTTACCCGACTGGAACTCCTCCATAAGGTCGTTGATCTTCTTGTGCTCGGGCACGAAGTAGGGTTTGCGCAGGTGCTCCTGCCAGGGGAAGGCGTCCGGTTCGGAAATATAGGAGATCATATCCTTCACGTAGAGGATGCCGACGATGGTGTCTATATTCTCTTCGTATACGGGGATGCGGGAGAATCCCGAGTCGAGGATCACCCTCTTCACCGCTTCGAACCCCGAGGCTTTATCGATGGCGACCATATCCATGCGGGGTTTCATTATCTCGGCCACCTCGGTATTTACGAAACTCACGATGCCCGTGAGCATCTGCTTCTCTTCGTCGGTGTGGTTGCGCGTTATCTCAATGGCGTCCGAGAGTTCGTCGATAGAAATCTGCGTCTTTTTGCCCGAGAGCCTTTCGTTGAAGGCGCCCCCCGATTTTATGAGCAGGTAGGAGACCGGCTTGAGGAAGTGTTTGAGCCCCAGTAGCGGCACGGAGATGAATCGGGCGAAACGGAGTGGATAGTAGGCCGAGAATATCTTGGGGATGATCTCCCCGAACAGCAGCAGGACGAACGTCACGACCACAACCTTGCCGGCGAACTCCCAGCCGGTCGATCCGAACGAGACCACCTTGTCGATAAAGTTGTTCGAGATGATCACGATGCAGATATTCACCAGGTTGTTGGCGATCAGGATCGTGGCCAGAAGGTAGTCCTGTGTGCCCAGGAGTTTGATAAGGGCCTTGTCCGGCGGGCTTTTGCGCTCGCGGGCCGAATTTACGTCGGCCGGCGAGAGCGAGAAGAAGGCGGTCTCGCTTCCCGAAATAAGGGCCGATACCACCAGCAGGGCTACGATTACCAGCAGCGAACCTATGGCCTCGGGGCTGATTTCGTGAAAAGAGACTATGTGAACAAACGTTCCCAATAATGATTGTTTTCGTTATACAGGGGCGGCAATTACCTTTGAGCCGCAGCCGGGGGCAGTGCGAAAAATATGCCTTTCCACCGCCCGCTTACAGCTACTCCCCGAAAAGTGAGGTTGCGGCGGGCCGCTCGTCCGGCTTTTGGAGTTCCTCTTTTATCCGCACCTTCGAACCGCGCGAATCGTCGGCAAACCTAACCTTGCGCCTTACATATGCCGGAGTATTGGCAATCTTCTCTATGTCGGCGTAGCGCTTGTCGTCCTCGATCAGGATCACCTGCGAGCCGCTCCCCTCGATCTTCTGGTCGACCTCGCTCAACACCCGGCCCGGGTGTTTGAAGGGGTCGCTCGGCGGCGACCACCGCTTCTTGCCGCGACCCGTACCGGGCTGGACGGGCTCCAGCGGATTGCCCTTTTCCGAGAGGCGGAACCCGGTGGCGATCACCGTGAGCTCGATATCCTCGCCCAGCAGATCGTTGCGTCCGGCACCCCAGATTATATTTGCCTTCTTGCCGGCCTGGCTCTGGATATAGTCGAGTATCTGTGTCGACTCGGCGAGGGTTATCTCGTTGTCGCCGTAGGTGATGTTGAAGAGGATGCTCGTGGCCCCGTCCACCGAGTTGTGGTTGAGCAGGGGGGACGAGAGGGCCAGCTGGGCCACCCTCTGGGCACGCTCCTCGCCGCTTGCCTTGCCGGAACCCATCAGGGCGATGCCGCTATCCTTCATCACGGTGGTCACGTCGGCAAAATCGACGTTCACTATTCCCGGGCGCGTGATGATCTCGGCAATGCCGCGGGCCGCGGTAGCCAGTATGTCGTTGGCCCTGCCGAATGCCTCGGTGATGGGCAGCTCGCCGTATATCTCCTGGATATTCTCGTTGTTGATTATCAGCAGCGAATCGACGCTCTTTTTAAGCTCCTCGATCCCCGCCAGTGCGTTACCTACCCGCGTGGGCCCCTCCGAGGCGTAGGGCATCGTGACGATGCCCACCGTAAGGATTGCGGCATCCTTTGGTGCCCTGGCGATCACGGGCGCCGCACGGGTGCCGGTGCCCCCGCCCATCCCCGCCGTGACAAAGACCATCTTGGTGCCCTCGCTCTGGAAGATGTCGCATATCTGGTCGAGGCTCTCGATGGCTGCCGCACGCCCCCGTTCGGGTTTGTTGCCTGCGCCGAGCCCCTCGCCGAGCTGTACCCGGAGCGGGACGAGGCTCTTGTCGAGCGCCTGCCTGTCGGTATTGCAGACCATGAACGATACGTCCTGTATACCCAGGTCGTACATGTGGTTGACGGCATTGCCTCCCGCACCGCCCACTCCCGCCACCATGATGATCGACGGGTTAACCTTCTCGATGTTAAACTCTATAAGTTCGTCCGTCACTGCCTTCTCCTCCCCTTAAATAGTGTTGTCGTCGTCGAGAACGTCGAAATCGAACGTCTTTTCGAATTTTTCCTTCAGCTTTGCGAAGAGCCCCTTCCTGCGGTTCCCTTCCTGGGGCGTATCTTCTTTGAGGAGATCGTCCCGGTCGCCCGCACCGTATTCGAATCCCGGGTCGGGAAGAGTTTGCCGCGGGGTGGTTTTTACCTGGCCGGAGAGCTCGTCCTGCGGCCTGCCGGCCTGGCCGGCTTTTTTGACCGGCGGACGTTTTGCCGTACCCACCGCTACGGTCCGGCCCTCGCGCACGGCAAGGCCGAGGATTCCTACGGCGGCGGCGAGGCGCGTGTCGGCGGCAGCCTCCTTCGTATCGTCCGAGACATGTATGTCGGGAACGGCGATGCGCACATCGAGACCGGTGCGCTCGGAAATAAGCGTTTTCACCTCACGAAGCATCGCCGAGCCGCCGGTAATAATTATCCCCGCCGCCAGTTTACCCTCGTAGCCGGCCGCTTTGATCTCCTCGACTATGTAGTCGGCAATGTCGAGCATCCGCGCCTCTATGATCGAGGCCAGGTTACGGAACGAAATTTCCTTATGGTCGTGGGGTGTTCTTCCGGGAACCTTCACCAGCTTCTCGCCGTCCACCGCCGAAGGAACCGCGCACCCGTATTTTACCTTTAGCTCCTCTACGTATCGCTCCATAATCCCGTAGGAGCGTATGTCTTTATTGATCGAATCCGACCCCAGGGGGATGACTCCCGCATAGCGGACTATCCCGTCCTGGTAAATACAAAGGTCGGTGGTACCCGCTCCCAGGTCGACCACCGCCACCCCCAACTCCTTCTCGTCGGGGAAGGTGACGGCATCGGCTGCGGCAAGAGGATTGATATAGAGCTTTTTTTGGCGGATGTCTATTTTCTGCAAGGCTTTTTCGAGCCTTGTCATTATCGTATTCTCCCCGATTATAAGGTTGAAGGTGGAGCCGAGCGTCTTGCCGAACATCCCCACGGGGTCGGCCACCTCTTCTTCGTCGTCTACCAGATAGTGCTGGGGGATGATATGCATCAGGGAATATCCGTCGGGGGCCTGCACCCCTTTCATGCTGTCGTTGAGCCTTTTCACATCCTCCTCGAAAATCTCGCCGTCGGCGCCCTGAACGTAGACGTAGTAGGGGTGCTTGGCGCACTTTATGTGGCTGCCCGATATTCCCATGAAGGCTTCCTGCACGGTGATCCCGAGTTTCTCCTCGATCTCGCCCACGGCCTCTCTGATCGACTGGGCGGCCTGCTCCACGTTCTTTACTTCGCCCCTGACTACTCCCTTGCTCTCCCTGACGGACACCGCCTCCACGTTGATCCGGCCTGCCGGGCCGGGTGTGCCGGCGGCCACCACGACGTTGCTCGTGCCGAGGTCTATGGCTATTATGTAATTATTGTTTTCCACGGTTATGTCGCCTATCTAATGTTTTTACCTGATTCTTCGAAGGGTTCTTTTACAAACGGCAAAAGATTACCTGCGCCTGCAGACAATCTGGTCTTTATAGCGGAGGTCGATGGTGCGGTACTCTTCCCATCCCTCGTAGTCGAGGGCCCGGTTGTAAAATAGCATCAGCTTGTCCAGCTTCTCCTGGGTATCGTCGAGGTTACCCAGCCGTATCACATGCCTGCCGACACGGGGAATGAGCTCTATTTCAGGCTCTTTCCAACGGCCTGCCGGGCCTGCCTCCACATTTATCTGGACTATCTGCGAATCCCAGAAGGTACTGCCCCCCACCAATCTTACAAAATTAATCAGTTTGCTGAAATATAAGTAATTTTGGCCGCTGAAATTTGAGTTTTCTTCTACTCCGCCCTCCATCGGGCCGTAGTAACCCCGCTCGAAAGGGAGGGGGAAGCTGCCCGTTACCAGCGGAACGTCGACGGCCCCGCCCAGAGATGCGGGCATTATCGTGTTGTCCTCGGAGAGATAGAAATCGTAGCCGTTGCGAAGACAGAAGCGGGCGACGGGCCGTCTTGGCCACACCTCCACGGTAAGGCGGCCGTTCAGGTCGGTGTATACGGCCGCGCGTTTTACCATCGGCCGGGCCTCGATATATTCCCTCAGCTTCTCGGTGTCGAGCTCACCCAGCGGCATACTGTCCCGAAGGGGAGTGTACTCCCAGAGCCAGTCGAGCACCGTTTGCCGGTCTACGATCGGGATGGAACTGCGGTCGGAGACCACTATCCGGGTCGAGGTCAGGCGCAGCGACTCCTCCTGGGCACGGCACATCCGTACGGCCATAACAAGGTATGCCGCAATCGCACACCATGCCACGACGGAGAGAAGAAATTTTATTTTTTCGCCGATCTGCACCGTTTATAGGTTTAAATTTTTCGTTTCAGCGTTTCCGCTATTTCCGCCGCATGACGGTCTATATCGCCCGCCCCGAAGGTTGCAACCACATCTGTATCCATCCCGGCGAGCACCTTGGCCGTCTCCTGTTTTTCCGCAAGATACCAGGGAACCGTCAGCAGCCGGCCGATCATCTGGGATTCTACGCCTTCCACGGGAAGTTCCCGCGCCGGATAGATCGGGCAGAGGATCACCTCGTCCGCCAAAGATAACGCTTTTGCAAATCCCCGGTAGTGGTCTGCGGTGCGGCTATAAAGGTGGGGCTGGAATACGGCCGTCAGCTTTCGCCCGGGGAACATCCCCCGCAGGGAGGTTATTGCCGCCGTCAGCTCCCGCGGATGGTGGGCATAGTCGTCCATATAGACCTGCGAGGGGGTGTTGATATGGAATTCGAAGCGCCTTTTGACCCCTTCGAACCGGGCGAGGCCCTCGCGCAGTTTTTCGGGGTCGAACCCCGCAGCCCACAGTAGGGCGCATGCCGCCACGGCATTTTCCACGTTCACCAGCCCCGGCACCCCGAGGGTACACCCGCAAAGGATCGTATCGGGAAAGACCAGATCGAAACTGTATTTCCCGCCTTCGGCAAGGACGATATTTTGCGCATGGAAATCGGCCGGCCCGTCGAGCGAGTAGCTATATATTTGGGCGCGGCACTTTTCGAGCCCGTCCAGGGCCCCGCTCCTCACGATCAGCGTCCCGCTCACCTGTGAGGCGAACTGCCGGAAAGCGACGAGCATATTTTCGTGGTTACCGTAGATGTCGAGATGGTCGGGATCGGTCGACGTGATGACCGCACTGTCGGGATAAAGGCGCAGGAACGACCGGTCGAACTCGTCGGCCTCCACGGCCAGCCTCGATCCCGTCCCCAGGACGAGATTCGAATCGAAATTGCGGGAGATTCCCCCCAGAAATGCGCTTCCCGTGCCTGTCCCTCCCTTGCCGAGGCCGCGATTCATACTACCCTCGGCGGGGGAAGCGATATGGTTGAGCCACGCCGTGAGGGTGGTAACCGTGGTCTTGCCGTGAGTTCCCGCTGCGGCCATCACATACTTGCCCGCCGAGAGGTGGCCCAGCAGCTGCGAACGCTTCTCTACCCGGAACCCCCGCTGCTGGAACCAGCCGAGTTCCCGGTGGCCGGCCGGAATGGCCGGGGTGTAGACCACCAGCGTATCTTCCGGGTTGCGGAATTCCGGGCCGATGAGCTCCGTATCGTCCCGGTAGTGGATGGCGGCGCCCTCCCGCTGGAGGCTGGCCGTCAGCTCCGAAGGGGTGCGGTCGTAGCCGGCGACCCTACGGCCTTCGTGAATAAAATATCGCGCCAGGGCGCTCATCCCGATGCCCCCGATCCCTATGAAATATACGTTGTGAAAATCCATACCTATTTTCTGTAAACCCTTATATTTTGCGGCCGTCCTGCCGGAAATTCGGACGAGGATTCCCCTCTCTCATTATACCTTTTATCGGGGTTGTGAAGCTACGTGCATCGCTCCCGTTACTACCCCGGAGCCAGATCCCGTACACCGGTTTTGCCTTTTCCCTCGGCCTCGCTTCCATGCTCCCCCAAATGGCTCTTCTCCTGCGGCATTCGCAGTTTCGGGGTCGCCTTGAAGTGTCTCCGCCAATCCGGTTTCCCGGCCCTGCGGCCCGGCGGAACTTACAATCCCGGCCTTCTTCCATGCTCCCTAAATCATCCTTCCCCTTGCGCCTTCGTTGTTCCGGGTTGCCGTGTAGTACCTCCGCCAATCCGGTTTTCGGGCCCGCGCCTCGGCGTAACCCTGTCCCTTCACTGTTTCGGGGTAGCCGTGGATTGCCTCTGTCAATCCGCTTTTTCCGGCCCTGCGGCCCGGCGGAACCGGTGATCCCGGCCTTCGGGAGTAACTATTGGGCTCCCGATCCGGATGCTATTGTCCGTTCGGTTTGCGGGGGCGATCGCTGTACCCTCTTCCCGCTTTCCGCTTCCCGGCAGGGCTTAAAAAAAGCCTGCCTTCCCGCTTCTTGCCGCCGGATTCATTCCTGCACCGTTGCCGGCGGCCCGACCGTTGTTGTTACCGGGCCGGCTTCCGGGTTGGAACTTACCGGGTTACCGCCCCTGCGGTCGGTTTCCCCGATTCGGACATGCCGGTCCCGGAAGCGAAATAACGATCGTCACTTCCCCTTTTTGGTCTCTTCTTCGAGGGTTCGGACAATAAGCTCCGCGATGCGGTCGGCAGAGTCGGGGATCGCCAGGGCGTAAATCGCTTCCGAAAGCCTTTTCATCTCTTTCGGATCGGAGGCCAGATGCAGAGCGGTATCGACCCCCTCTTCCACGGCTCGGGCGTCGGGCACCACAAGGGCCGCCCCCCGATCCGAAAGAGCCCGGGCATTTTTGGTCTGGTGGTCTTCCGCAACATTCGGCGAGGGGACGAATACAACGGGCTTTGCCGCCAGGCACAGCTCCGAGACGGTGCAGGCCCCCGAACGGGAGATCACCACATCGGCCGCCGCATAGGCGTAGTCCATCCGGTCGATGAACGCTCCCTGCCAGATATTCGAGCCATCCTTTCCGACCATGAATTCACGGGTCTCCGCCCGGTAGTATTTCCCGGTTTGCCAGATGGCCTGCGGGGCACCGGGCCCGGCAAAACGCTCTATGTTCCGTTTCATCATCTCGTTGAGGGTGCGGGTGCCCAGGCTTCCGCCCGTGACAAGGATCACGGGCCGGGTGGGATCGAGCCCGACCCGGGCGGCCGCCTCCTCTTTGGAGAGGCCACCGGCGGTGAAGGTGCCCCGGAGCGGGTTGCCCGTATGGACGATCCGTTCCGCTGGAAAATAGCGGTGCATCCCCTGGTAGGCGACGCAGATATGCCGTGCTTTTTTTGCGAGCAGTTTGTTGGTCAGGCCCGCGTGTGAATTTTGCTCCTGTATAAGGGTGGGGATACCCATACGCTGGGCACTCCATAGCACGGGGCCACTGGCGTACCCTCCGAACCCGACCACCATATCCGCGCTGAAACCGCGAATGATCTTCCCGGCCCGGCGGATGCTTCCCGCGACCTTGAAGGGAAGAGCGAGGTTGGACAGAGTGAGCCTGCGCTGGAGACCCGCCACCGCGAGCCCCTCGATGCGGTACCCGAGCGCCGGCACCTTCTCCATCTCCATGCGCCCGAGAGCACCCACGAAGAGCAGTTCGACCCTCTCGCCGAGCCTCCTTTCGAGAGCTTCGGCTACGGCAACGGCGGGGTAAATATGCCCTCCCGTACCCCCTCCGCTGAGTATTACCTTATATGTTTTATCCTGCTTCATATTTTCTATTTTACCCCGTCCTCACCGGCCGAGCCGAGGGTCTTCTCCTCCATCTGCCGGCTCACTCCCAGTATCATCCCCAGTGCCACCGAGGTGAAAAGAAGTGAAGAGCCCCCGAGGCTTATGAGCGGAAGGGTCTGGCCCGTGACCGGGAAGAGGTTGACCGACACCAGCATATTGAAAATGGCCTGGAGTACGATCATGATTCCGAGCCCCAGCACCAGCAGGCTGGGGAAGGCCCGTTCGCATTTCTGGAATATCACCACCGTCCTGAAGAATAGCCAAAGGTAGAGCGCCAGCACCACGAAGGCCCCCACGAGCCCGTATTCTTCCACTATAAAAGCATAGGCGAAGTCGGAATAGGAGTGGGGCAGATTGGCCCGCTGGGTACTGAGGCCGGGGCCTTTGCCGAAAATCCCGCCCGAAGCGATAGCGATCTTGGCCTGTTCCACCTGCAGGTCGTCCGACTGCGCGGCCCCTTCCTCCGCCATCTCTATCCCCGCGAAATCTTTGATGCGCTTTACCCAGGTGTCCGCCCGCCCCACATTCATGGCACTCATCAGAAAAAGAGCCACGACCATCACCACCACCACCATCCGTACCAGCCGCCACAATTCCCCAGCACGCACCCGCCCGATATAGAGCATCACCAGGCAGGGAAAAAAGGTAAGCGCGGCGGTCGAGAGGTTGGAGAAGAAGATCGCCCCGCAGGCAAGCACCACGGGGAGCAGCAGGGGCAGGGTGGTTTCGTAGAATACCTGCCGGTTCTGCCGCCTGCGCTGTTCGCTGAACTTCTTATGGAACAGCGGTACCACGGGCAGCAGCGGGGTCTTGTTTATAAGAGCCTGCCTTTTGGAGAGTTCCCGGGCCAGCACGAGAACCAGGGTAACCTTTATAAAGTCGGAAGGCTGTATGGTGTACCCCGTACCGGGTATGCGCAGCCACCGGGAGGCCTCGTTGAGGTTGACACCTACGAAAAAGGTGAGCACCATGAGCCCGAGCGAAAAGACGAACAACAGGCGGGCATACCGCGCATAGGTCTGGTAATCTACCCGGTGGATGAAAAATACGGCCGCGAAGCTCACCACGATGAATTTGAGTTGGTTGAAGAAGTAGTAGGCGGTATTACCCCCGGCATTCTTGTAGGCCATCGAGGCAGTCGAGGAATAGACCACCAGCAGCGATACGACGGCCAGGGCTGCTATTATTATCCACAACGCCCGATCCCCCCGGAAAAGTTTTTCCCAGGGCCTTTTTACGCTCACCTCGGCCGGGGTCTCTATGGCTATTCCTTTTTCCATTCCTCGTTTAATGTTTTATCTGCGGCCCCCCGGGCCGCCACCCACTCCTTGAACAGCCGGCCCCCCGCTGTCTCGAAATTGCGGAACAGGTCGAAGCTGGCGTATGAGCTAGCGGAATACTTTTTTGCCCGACACGGCCGACACCTGTTACGGATCTTGTGGCTATCTCTTTTTCCATTCCTCGTTTAATGTTTTATCTGCGGCCCCCCGGGCCGCCACCCAC